>JAUWHU010000478.1 GCA_030605705.1 Thermoflexia bacterium
GCACCCCTCAGATACGGACACTGCTTGACCCAGCAGAGCTCCTTCTGGTTGATGGCCTCTTTTGGCAATATCAGAGTGATGGACTCGCTTTATTCCTTTCCTCAGCAGGGCTGCGCTACTATCGCTTGCCACTTCGCTTTGATGCACTGGTGGTTGTGACCGACCGTTTCCACATCAAACCGTTGTTTCCGCTGTTTACTGCGGATGGACGCCTTTTTGTGCTAGCGATCAGCCAGAACGAAGTCGGGCTACTTCAATGCACCCGATACAGCGTCGGTGAGGTTGATTTAAGAGAAGTGCCTGCCAGCCTTGCGCAGGCGCTCCGGTTTGATGACCCTGAAAAACGTCTACAGTTTCATACTGGCACGAGCACGCCTGGTGGCGGAGGCAAGCGTGCAGCCCTCTTTCACGGACATGGCGTTGGCGTGGACGACGCCAAGTCCAACATCCTGCGATACTTCCATAAGATTGACAAAGGTTTGCAGGAGTTGCTTCGAGACGAGCAAGCCCCACTGGTATTGGCGGGTGTCGAGTACCTGTTGCCGATTTACCAAGAGGCCAACAGTTACCCCCACTTGGTGGAGGAGGGCATTGAGGGTAATCCCGAAGAGTTGAGGGCTGAGGTGTTGCAACAATGCGCTTGGGAGATCGTCCATCCGCTTTTCGCGAAAGCGCAGAAGGAAGCCGCAATGCAATACCAGCGGCTTTCAAACGTGAATAGCGAACAAGCCTCTGACGATTTGGGGAAGATTGTCCCTGCGGCCCATGGTGGACGAGTTGAGACACTCTTTGTCGCCATCGGTGTCCAGCGATGGGGTATGTTTGATCCCCAGTCAAGTATGGTTCGGCTGCATGAAGAAGCTAAACCTGGTGACGAAGACTTGCTGGATTTCGCCGCCGTCCAGACCTTTTTGAACGGGGGAACCGCCTACGCGCTTGAGCCAGAGAATATGCCCGGTGATTCCTCCATTGCTGCCATATTCCGCTACTGAGCGATGGCTAATGTGCGTCCATGCAGAGTTGTATGCCGCCCAACCAGCGGATGGAGTCCGACCGGGCTAATCGCGGCGCAAATCGAAGGTCCCGTGTTCACAAGAAGCGTCTTCTGGCGAGGGCTCAGGGGGCAACCCGCCCGGCGGCTCATCCGCGGCCCGTTAGGCGGCTGATTAGAACGTGAAAATGCAATCATAACAGCAAGAGTTCTTGAGTTTAAGATATGGTTACGAACCAGGGAGTGAAACTATGAATAGTAACAATCTGACGTTGGGTGTCATTGGAGCATCTACCAAAGAGAACGAATTTCGGCTTCCCATTCATCCAGACCATTTTCCACAACTTGATCCAACGCTAAAGAGCCAAGTATTCGTCGAGAGAGGCTACGGGAGCAGATTTGGTATTGATGAGAGGTACTTGAAGAAATACACAGCCGGGATAATGAGCCGACAGGATCTATTCGAGCACTGCAATGTGATTCTGCTCCCGAAACCAACGGAAGCAGATTTTTCTTTGTTTCAAGAGGAACAAGTACTTTGGGGATGGCCTCACTGTGTACAGGATGAGGTCATCACTCAGGTTGGCATTGATAAGCGGATGACTTTCATTGCCTGGGAGGCGATGTATTTGTGGAAAACAGCAGAGATTTCAGCGCTGCATACCTTTTACAGAAATAATGAACTGGCAGGCTATTGCAGCACACTGCACGGCTTACAACTGCACGGCATAACTGGTCAATACGGATCTGCTAGACGGGCGGCAATCATCAGCTTTGGTTCGACCGCGCGAGGAGCCATCTACGCTCTGAGAGGGCTAGGTTTCACCGATATCACAGTCTACACACAGCGCCCTTCCTATGCAATTCAGAACCAAATTCCTTCCATTCGTTATCGTCAAATGAGACGGGTAGCTTCAGATGCCACCGAGGTAGAGGTGGATGGAAATGAAAACAGGCCGATTCCTATGATTGACGAGCTGGTTAACTACAGCGTCATTGTGAACTGCGTTCTTCAAGACACGAGCAGACCTCTTATGTTCATTAAAGGCGATGAAGTTGAGAGGCTGGCACGGGGAACTCTCATCGTAGATGTGAGTTGTGACCTGAAGATGGGATTCGACTTCGCCAGACCGACCAGTTTTGAGTCACCGACCTTTCAAGTAACAAATGGGGTTACTTACTACGCGGTTGATCATTCCCCCAGCCTGTTGTGGAATGCCGCCACGTATGAAATCAGCGCCGCGTTGTTGCCCTATATCGGCGTGGTTGTGGGAGGAGAAGAAGCCTGGCAGGAGAACCTTACTATTCGCAAAGCGATAGAGATTAAGAATGGAGTAATCTTGAATCCCAGTATACTACGCTTTCAGAATCGTCTGAGTGGATACCCGCATCCTGTCAGACACCATGCCTAACTCGAACAAAGACTATTTTCTTGAGCAATGAATTACAGCGTTGTCGGTGCAATGTGCCGCCTACCGATGAGTTGCAGTGTCAACAGGAAAGAAGTACTGGGTGTAGGCCACACCAGCGCGGAAGTAAGTACGCCAGCCCATTTTCAGAGCAAAAACGTACCTTCACCGCATCTACCTGCCGCTGGTCTTGTGCAACGACGCGCCGTAGGCAGTGATAGTAGTAAACTGGTGGATTGCGGAACGGGTTTCGGGAGTATGCTTTCCCGAGGCCCGTTTTCGTGCCTGCGACAAAGTCAAACCATTGACATTGCTCATAGATTTGCGGGCTGAGTTGTCTGATCCTGCCGCTGGAGCGCGGGTAGGGGGGGCGTCACGCCCGCGCGGGGACCGCAGGTGTCCCCGCGCTACGCAGCAACGCCCGATTTATCGGGCTGCAAAGCGCAATCTGAAACGCAATTTTCTTTTATCTAAGCGTTGACACGCAGGAAAAAAGCATATATACTGATATTAGCATAAGCCAGCGCAGTATTCGGCATCGTACTCCGCTTTTGGCTTGAAAAAGTCCCTGTTGAGGTTCTTATGCTAAATAAATTCTGTATAAGATGTAGCAGGAGGGGTATTTTACGGAAATCATGCGTGAGGCTTATGCAGAAGATTTTCGGTATACTTAAGGATTAGCGCGGCGGTCACAATGGGCAAAGTAGTGAATATGGTACATCAGGAAGTGATAGGCAAAGCCATCGTCAAATTAGTGGCGAGGAATGTATTCGTCAAGTCTTTCATTTTGTGCTAGAATGTTCGTAATTCACAGACAGATGGGGATCGAAAAGGAGTTAAACATGACTTCTGAGGACATTGCCAAGCAGTTGCACGATAGAGCTACGCGGGGCGAGTTGCTTTCTACGGAAGAACAATCATTGTTGAAGAACTGGTATGCTCTTCAAGACAATGCAGAGAGTGCCGCATTGGGTTTGACGGAAGATGAGAAGGCGTTAACGACATTGCAGACTCAGGTCGAAGCGGCGCTAACTCAATTGACGATTGTTACACGACGTATCCAAGAGGTTGCTTCCGAAAATGAAGCCTTGAGACGTGAAACAGTCCGTCTGCGTCAGCAATTGACGTATCAACCCGCAATGCAACTGGCATAAGAAAAATGACCAACATTCGAGAGCAAGTTCGACGACGGGCTAACTTGACCTGCGAGTTCTGCGGTGTCACGGAAGCGGACACGGGTGGACGACTCACAATCGACCACTTTCGACCGAGAACTCAAGGGGGAGGCGACGGTCTCGAGAACTTGCTCTATTGCTGTGTGCGATGCAATCAGTACAAACAGGATTACTGGCCGATGGGTTTTGATGATCCATCGTTGTGGAATCCACGCTTGGAACCGGCTTCGCGACACTTTCTCGAGTTGGATGACGGAACCTTACACTCATTGACGCCAACAGGGGCTTTTACATCGAAGCGGTTACGATTGAATCGTCCTCCCCTTGTGGCATATCGCTTGAGTAAACGACGACGGGCAGAGGAAATCCGTTTACTGACGCGTTATCGAGA
Organism: Thermoflexia bacterium; assembly: GCA_030605705.1. GTDB lineage: Bacteria > Chloroflexota > Anaerolineae > B4-G1 > SLSP01 > JAUWHU01. The sequence goes on from JAUWHU010000478.1 coordinate 3,967, forward strand.
CTTGGTGTGTTTGCTCGATCGACTGCACAGACAGATGGCAGAATTGGTAGAGGAGCAACAGGAACTTCTCGAAGAACAACAGTTACTACTGAGGCTACTTCTCGACGAGTGAGAGTAACGGAGAAAAAGTAAATTTGTCGGCAGGTCGAGGGAGCGTAGAGGGAAATGTGTCCTGGGAGCGGGGGCGCACACAAGAGCAAAGGGCCGCGCTAACCCCGTGTTGTAGCCGATGTTGCTATCAAGTCGCTACTTCAACACTTTCACGCGCCTCTGGCGTGGTCTGTGGAGAAGGTCGCTTGCCCGCACCCGCAACGCGGCTAAACACAACCGTTGGGCAGCTAAGGGAAAGACGATATATGCTAATATAATAAGAGATCAACTCATTTGGTTTGAAGCGTAAAGTTTGGGTACCTAAGTACGAAAATGGAGCTTGACCATGAAAAATGATTCTAAAATCTCACTCACCAGCGAAGATGTTACCGTTTTGGAAAAAATCCAAATAGGTATCCAAAAACATCAAAATCCAACAATTGATATAGCCGATGCGCTAAATATTTCTATTAGGGCAGCATCAGAGTATCAAGAGAAATTGCGCCAAAAATTAGGCGCATCCAACAATAGCAAATTAATTGAAATTGCGATAAAAAATGGTTATATCCAAGAGCTGATTCAAGAAGATTTAACCCAAGAACCAATTGGGCAAGAAGAAAGCGATTCGCAAAAAAAGACTCACGTCATCTCCAACTTGCAAGTAGAAGATGATCCTATCATGTCTGGGGAATGTCCGATTTGTAAACTGAACCTTGAACTCACTAAAGCTGCGAAAGTTATTGATATTTATTCTTATACATACACCGATGAAAAAGTATTTTTGGATAACATAAAAAGAACATACAATGAATTTAAGCTTCACCAATTTGGAATTTGTCGAGAATGTTCAGCAAAAGATGAAAAAGGATTGAAGGGGAAAATCGGTTTTGGTTTCTTAACTATCTTTTTCTTTTTACTGGGTTATTTATTAAGTGATGAGAACATGTTTGATTCGGGATCAGGTAAGATTTTTGGCATACTATTTGCCGGATCTATTGTTATGTTAGCATATTTTATAATTCAATATCAACCTATAGAAAAGAAGCTTATCAGGGTTGTTACTACGCGTCGAAAACCAACTACCAAAAATCTAATTGTTAACAATGAAGCTGACTTCAGATTATTTATTGAACGCTACAAAAAATGCAATCCTACGTTCAATTAAATCAATTGCTGCCCAACCCCGTTTGCAGGCGACTCGGTTTCGCCTCAGGGTACGCGGCGCGATTTTTAGTGATTCAAGTCTTGCAAAGCCGCGTCAGGGTCAAAAACGCCGAGCGCCTGAAACAACCGTTAGTCGGGTGTGAGCAGAGCCTCTTTTTTTCTCAGCGGTACTTGGACAGCGCGGGACTTTTCTGGGCCAGGTAATGGCGGCGGCGCGGATTCCGGGGCGCGCCAGATTCTCCGCCGCGCGCACAGCGGGTACGGTCGGCGGGGGCGTCACCCTGTGGCAGGGTTTCTGGCATGGCGGCGCGGCGGCTGGATACCGCATCTACCTGCCGCTGGTCTTGCGCAACGACGCGCCGTAAGCAGTGACAGTAGTAAACTGAGGGATTTCGGAACGGGTTTCGGGAGTATGCTTTCCCGAGGCCCGTTTTTGTGCCTGCGACAAGGTCAAACCATCGGCATTGCTCATAGATTTGCGGGCCGAGTTGTCTGATCCTGCCGTTGGGGCGCGGGTAGGGGGTATCATCTCAATATTCCGTGGCGATTTTTACCACAGAGGGCACAGAGTTTTCTTATTTTTTTCTCCGTGCCCTCCGTGGTGAAAATGACAGCGGGCGTGATGCCACCCCTACCCACGCTCCAACGGCAGGATCAGGCAACTCGGCCCGCAAATCTATGAGCAATGCCGATGGTTTGACTTTGTCGCAGACACGAA
>JAUWHU010000034.1 GCA_030605705.1 Thermoflexia bacterium
CGACAGCGAAGACCAGGTTCACCCGCTCCTCTTTCGTGGCAACGTTGCGCGGCGTGAACTCGGCCCGGTCGGAAATATGGCTAACCCGGCCCGCGAAGACCCGCCCCGGAAAACTGTCCACTGTGACCTGCGCGCCCTGATCCAGCCACAACTGGCCGAGACGATCTTCCGGCACGTAGACGGTCAACAACACCTCGTGGAGATCGGCGATAGTGAGCATGGTCGCCCCTCGCGCGGCCACCTCTCCCGGATGGATCAGGATGTTCACAACGGTACCGGTTAGCGGCGAGGTGAGGGACATCATGGCGCGCTGCGCCTGCATCGCATCCACGGCGGATTGGGCCTGCGCGATTTGGGCTTCCAGCACGGCGAGCTGTTCAGGGGTAGCCCCGGCCCGCATCCCATCAACCTGCGCTTGAGCCAGCGCGACCTGGGCTTCGGCCTCGGCCTGCGCGCTTTGGGCTGCACCGGCCTGTGCCTGTAGCTCCTGGGGATTGGCGCGGCGCGCATAGAGATCGGCCAGCTGCGCTTCCAGTCCTTCCTGCTGGATCGTGGCCGCATTCACCCCGACCCACGCCTCCCACCAGGGAATGTAGGCCATATCTAAGGCATCGGACAAGTCAATGTCAAATTCGAAGGGGTTAGGGATGTCATCCGGCAACGGAAACTCCCAAATCGGATCGGGGATCTCCGGTTTGAGTTTGTCAATGGTGTCCGAAAGCTCCCCCGCATAGCGTTTGATGATCGCAGTCATCTCCTTGGTCGCCGCGGCCTGCGATACCTGGTAGCCGGCGGAGTCTATTTGCCCCTGCATGATGGCGATCTGCAAATCTATATCCTGGGGATTCGCCAACAGCATCTGGGTGTCAGTGACTGCCTGTTGCGCGGCGTGGACGCCGGCCTGCGCCTGTGCCAGCTGGGCCTCGGCCACGGCGAGTTGCCCAGGGCGGACGCCCGCCCGCATCTGCGCCAATCCCGCTTCTGCCACAGCGATGCACGCCTCGGCGGACTCAATCTGCGCGTCGAGGATGGCCGTATCCAATTGCAGGAGCGACTGACCGGCGGACACCAGCTCTGCCTTAGCGACAGGAATCTCGGTAACGAGACCGCCGAACTCAGTGGCAACGGCCACTTCCTCGGCCTGGATAATGCCGGAAGCTTCCAGCGTCTTGCCGACCCCCTCGGCCGCCGCCCCGCCCCGACAGGCGGCTGACGTGACCATCACCAGACACAGAAGCGCCAGTCCCACGCGGCGCACCCCGATACGATTTTTGATGTTGGGTATGTTCATTACATTTCTCCGTAAGTTAGTGACTGGTGCGCCCCAGCGTCTTAGCGTTCCAGCGTCACAGCGTCTTAGCGTTCCAGCGTTTCAGCGTCTTAGCGACTACCCAAACTCCCCCAAATTATTGAGAAATTGTGGGAGGGACTCTTGTGGTTTCCCGAATCACGGCGATGAATCGCCTACTACAAACTGTGTTATTCTCAAGGTAGTCACAGACGGGCACGGTTGGGCAGCCGCTGGGCCGCTATGACGCTGAGCCGCTGTGACGCTGTGACGCTGTGACGCTGTGACGCTGTGACGCTAAAAATAACACGAAGATTTCCCTCTACAATCGCTCCATCGTCGAGATGAAAACATCCTCCAGAGTCGGGGCGATCCACTCGATGGCGTTCACCCGGACGCCCTCGGCGTTCAGTAAATCCTTGAGGGGCTGGCGGAACTCCTCGGCGGCAGGCACGACGGCGTGAATTTGCGCGCCGTAGAGAGCGACTTCGTCCAAAGGCAGACGTTGGCTTTCCTGGGCCGCTTTCAACACGCGCATCGCCCGGTCCGGGTCAGGAGTGTTGATTTCCAGTACCTGACCGCGCATGTGAGTTTCTTTGAGCCGCCTGGGGGTATCGAGCGCCGCCAGCCGCCCCTGGCTGAGAAAGCCGACCCGCTGGCACAATTCGGCCTCATCCATGTAATGTGTGGTGACCAGGACGGTGACGCCTTTATTGGCCATGGCGTAGATCAACCCCCAGAAGTCGCGCCGGCTGATGGGGTCCACGCCGGCGGTCGGCTCATCCAGGAAGAGCACCTGGGGATGGTGAACGATGGCGCAGCCAAGCGCGAGTCGCTGCTTCCAGCCGCCGGAGAGGTTGCCCGTGAGGATGTTCTCCCGCCCCTGCAACCCGGCCATCTCGATGATCTCCGCCTGACGGCGCCGCAACTTGGCCCGCGACAGGCCGTAAGCCTGGCCGTAGAAGCGGATGTTCTCGCGGGCGGTCAGGTCATTGTACAATGTGAAGAGCTGCGACATGTAGCCGACGCGCGCCTGCATCGTCTTGGCCTCGGTCGCCGGGTTGTAGCCTAACACGCGCGCCTCGCCATCCGTGGGTCTGAGCAGCCCCAACAACATGCGGATCGTCGTCGTCTTGCCCGCGCCGTTCGGGCCCAACCAGCCGTAGACCTCGCCCCGGTTCACGTAGAAGCTGATGTGATCCACGGCGGTGAAATCGCCGAAGCGCTTGGTCAAATCCTTAACTTCGATAGGGTGCGTGCCTGTGATCTTAAACGCCATGACTTTGATCGCTCTGCCTCCGAATCAAACTGATGAATGCCTCTTCCATACGCGGCTCGATCTCGCGCATCCCCACGCAGGTGATGCCCTGGGCCGCCAGCGCGCCTGCGATCTCCTGCCGGCGGCGGGCGACATCATCCACAAACAGGTGCAACATCACGCCGTAGGTCTGCACTTCCAGCACACCTTCCATCCCCGTGACGATTTGCCTGGCCGGTACGAAATTCGACGGGGTAAATTCCAGAAGCCGCCCCGGTACCAGGCGTTTGATCATCTTCGGGGAGTCGTGAGCGATGAGCCGGCCCTGGTACATCAGACCCACCCGGCTGCAACGTTCCGCCTCGTCCATGTAGGGTGTGCAGACGAAAATCGTCAATCCTTTTTCCGCCCGCAGGTTGCCCAGCAGGTTCCAGAATTCGCGGCGGCTGACGGGGTCCACGCCTAAGGTCGGCTCATCCAACAAGACGACCTGCGGCTCGTGAACCAGGCTACAGGCCAGGGCCAGTTTTTTCTTCATGCCGCCGGAGAGCCGGCCCGCCAGTCGTTTGGTGAAATGGGTCAGTCCGGCGAACTCCAACAGCTCCGGGATGCGGCGCTGCTGTTCCTCCGCGCTGACGTCCTGGATGTCGGCGAAGAATCTCATGTTCTCCTGCACCGTCAGGTCGGCGGGGAGGGCGAACTGTTGGGCGATGTAGCCCACGCGCTCGCGGATCTCGTAGGTGTTGCGCATGGAATCATAGCCCAGGACGCTGCTTTCGCCGGCGGTGCGTTTGAGCAAGCCCAAGATCACGCGAGTGGTCGTCGTCTTGCCCGCGCCATCCGGCCCGATGAGGCCATAGGTCTCGCCGCGCCGCACTTGCAGCGTCACGCCGTTCACGGCAGTCACCATCCCGCGCAGGGTTCTAAAGCGCTTGACCAAATCTTGGGTGCAGATGGCTATATCATCGCTCATCCCCTCTCTCCCTAACCTGAACAAGTCAGAACCCAACAAACTTCAAACCACAAAGGACACCAAGTACACTAAGGAGTTATCCGAAAACAATCCCGTACTTTTACCCGCTTTTTCTCGGTGAAAAGTGCGAAATTATAAACGGACAAGTCCTAAGTTTTTCTTCCTTTGTGTCCTTCGTGTCCTTCGTGTCCTTCGTGGTGAACTTCTTGCTCGCCGTACAAGAATTTCATTGATAAAATACTAATCCAGCCGTTTCTTGAATGTCAGCGCCGCCAGCAACATCACTAAAATTGCGTAACCGATCAACACCAGCGTATCGTGCCATATAAAGGTCAATCCCACCCCCTTGGTCACGATCCCCCGGATGATGTTGTTGAAGTAGGTCAAGGGGATCAAATTGCCCACAGCCCTGACCAGCGGCGGCATCGGAGCGCGTGGGTAGATGAAGCCGCTCAACATCATGGCTACCAACATCAGCACCGCCGTCGCCTGCTGGGCTTCCTTTTGAGTCCGGGTCACCGTCGAAACCAACAGCCCCAATCCCAGGCCGGAGATGATGAACACCAACGAGAGCCAGACAAACAGCCAGAGATCGCCCTTGAAAGCGACGCCAAACCAGAGATTACCGAACAGGATGACGCACGCCAGGTCAATGGCTGCGATGAGAATGTTGGGGGTCAATTTGCCCACGATGAGTTCCAGGGGCCGGACCGGTGTAACCAGGAGTTGCTCGATGGTGCCCACCTCGCGCTCGCGCACCACCGACATGGCGGTCATGCCCACGGCCACGACCTGCACCAGCATCGCGGCCAGGGCCGGTATGATAAAGGTCATATCATCCATATCTGGGTTGTAGAGAATGCGGGTGGAGGTGCTGATGGGCAGTTGCCCTATATCGAAGGCCCCCCTCCGCGATATTTTTTCCATCATCAATTCTGTGGCCTGGGCCTGGGCAATCGCCAGCGCTGCGCCGTATCCCGATTGCAGCGTGAAAGCATCGGAGCCATCTAAGAGCAACAACACCTGCGCGTCGCCGCGTTCGATATGCACGGAAAAATCAGGTGGGATCACGACGCCCGCTCTGGCCCGTCCCTCGTCAATGGCGCGAATGACTTCGGACTCATCGGCCACGTACAAGTCCACGTCGAAAAAGCCGGAGATTTCCAGCGCGTTGACGAAATCCCGACTCCGGGTATCCAAACTCAGGTCGGCGATAACCGTGGGAATGTGATCCACCGTCAAAGAGACGGCATAGGCCAGGAGAAACATCTCCAGGAGGGGAGCGACCAGGATCATCACTAAAGTGCGCCAGTCACGCAACAGCTGGGTAAATTCCTTGCGCATGAGCGCGCTCACGCGCTTCCAGGACTTCCGCGCCCCTCCGAATACCGTGTCACGCGCCATCCTCAATCAAGCCTCTGTTTGAATGCTTTAACGGCGATCGCCATCACCAATACGGCGTAAATTGACAAGGTCAGTATCTCCCGCCACAAAAACTCGTAGCCGATACCCTTCGTCATGATCCCCCGCGCGATAGGAACAAAATAGGTCAGGGGAAACAGAGTGCTGACGCCACGAACGATCGGGGGCATCGTGTAACGCGGGAAAACGTACCCGCCCAGCATGGCACCCAGCAACAACACCATGCCCACCAGTTGTTGCGCCTGCTTCTGATTCTGAGAGACCGTCGAGATCAAAAGTCCCAATCCCAGCCCGGAGACGATGTAGATGAGCGACAAGCCAAAGAAAAGCCAGAAATCGCCCTGAAAGGGCACCTTGAACCAGAGTATCCCCACTCCGATGACGGTCAGCATATTGAACAGCGCAATCAGCACGTTGGGAGCCATTTTGCCCACCATTAGTTCTCCAGAGCGGATCGGCGTAACGAGGAGTTGTTCCAGCGTGCCCATCTCGCGCTCGCGCACTATGGCAGCGGTGGTCAGGGCGATGCTCTGGGTTTGTAGGAGCATCGCCACGGTGCCGGGGAGCATAAACCAGATGTCGTTCAGGTTCGGGTTGTAGAGCACGCGCATGTGGACAGCCAAAGGCAGCAGACTCTGCCCTTCGGGGAGCAGTCCCAAACGCTCCACCCTTTCCATCAATACCTCGATCGCGTGGGTCTCGGCGATGGCCGTGGCGGCGTTGTAGGCCGACAACGAGGTGAACAGGCTGGAGCCATCTACCAGGAAGAGCACCTGAGCCTCGCCGCGCGCGACGCCGGTGGCGAAATCCACCGGGATCACTAGCCCGGCCTGAGCGCGCCCCTCGTCAATCGCCCGCACCACATCAGCCTGACCGGCGACGTAGCCGACGATATCGAAATAACCGGAGACCGTCATGGCATCCACGTAGGCGTGACTGGCGGCGTCCAGGCTCTGATCGGCCACAATGAGGGGAATGTGATCTACGTTCATGGCCATGGCGTAGCTCAGGAGGAAGAGCTGCAGCATCGGCATGGTGAGCAGCAACAACAGGGTGCGCCGGTCTCGGAATATCTGGATGAACTCTTTCTGCATTACCGCTCGAATGCGTTGTATCATGTCATCCTTCCCGAACGCGGATGCCATCCAGCAACATGTCCACGGCCGCCTCGGCCAGAGCACGTCGCCTCTCCGGGGAGGGGGAGGGAGTGTGGCCACGCAGGATGGGCAGGATGATAGCGGAAAACATGCCTATGACCATCCACGAAGTCAGGACGGGATCCACAGGCCGGAAAGCTCCGGCCTCAACGCGCGCGGTGATGAACGCCTGCAGATGTTGTCCGATCCGCTGCATACGTTCCATGACGACACCTTGCAAAATCACGTCATCTAACCAGGCTTCCACCATCACCGTGCGCGTGAAGGGAGTCTGAGAGAGCAACGAGTCGAATATTTTCTCCGCCAGCGCGATCAAGTCCTCGCGCCCTCGGAGCTCGCGCACCTCTTGCAGCATGGTCTCCAGGGGAGCCTGACTGGCGTTGACGATTGCTAATAAAATTTCGCGTTTGCCGTCAAAGTAGTTGTAGAGCGTCCCCTCGGCGATGTCGGCCTGGGCGGCGATCTCCTTGGTGGTGCTGCCGGCGTATCCTTTTTCGGCAAAGATGCGGGCCGCGGCTTTCAAAATTTCATCCCGTCGCCGCGAAATACGCCGTTGACGGCGTTTCGCGAAGATTCCTCCGCGCTTCTCAATCGCCATGTCAGCTCACTCCCCAGATTTGTGGCACTTACTCATTTTATGAGCGTTCGCTCATATCGAATGATATACCAGTCAAAGACATTTGTCAACTCGTGGCAAGGCCACTGGTGAGATTCTTACTCCCGGTAAAGTACTAAAAAGTGTTTGCCAGGAATCCGAGGTGTGTTATAATCGTTCTACGCCAGGATTAGGACAGTAGCCCAGGTTCACCCCTACATGTTGTGGATACCACAAAAGGAAGCAATCTCATGAAATGCCCTTATTGCCAGTCATTTTCTACCAGAGTAGTTGACACACGCCGCGACCCACGAGGAAATATGCGTCGCCGCCGAGAATGTAAAGACTGCAAACGTCGCTTCTCCACTGTCGAGCGGCCGGTCCTCACCCATCCCTTGATTGTCAAAAAGGATAAACGCCGTGAGGAATTCGACCGTCAGAAGATCCTCTCCGGGTTGCGGATCGCCTGTGCACGCCGTCCCGTCTCCGTCAAGGACATGGAACACATCGCGGATCGCGTGGAGTACGTCATCCAGAAAAGGGGGCGCGCCGAGTTCCACAGCCGTGCCATCGGAGACGTCGTCGTCGAGGAATTACGCCAGCTAGACGAGGTCGCTTACATCCGCTACGCCATCGTCTACCTGGGCCTGGACGATCTGGAAGCTATCCGCAAAGAGATTGACGCCATACGGGAACAACGCCGCTAATCCTGTCCCTATCTCCATCTCTATTCCTATCTCTGTCTCTGTCCCTATCTCTCTGTCTCTATCTCTGTCTTTGTCTCTGTCTCTGTCTCTGTCTCTCTGTCTCTATTCTCTGTCTCTTTGTCTCTATAGCCCTTCAGGAGAAAACTATGTCCATCGTTGACGAACCTCTGCTGACCGCAGCCGAGCTCGAAGCACAATTTTCAGAAAACGCGCTGACCGTCCTGAGTCGCCGCTACCTGCGCAAGGACGAAAACGGCGAACTCGCCGAAAGCCTCGGCGAAATGTTTCGGCGGGTGGCCCATCACGTGTCCCAGGCAGAGATAGCAAATGGCGACCCGCAGGCCGCCGAGGACTTTTTCTACCGCCTGCTTACCCGTCTGCGCTTCGTCCCCAACTCCCCCACCTTCACCGGCGCGGGGACGCCGTTAGGGCAGTTGGCGGCTTGTTTTGTTCTCCCCATCGCCGATGACATGGGCAAAAAACCCGGCGGCATCTTCCAATCCCTCCGAGACGCCGCGCTGATCCAGCAAACCGGTGGCGGGAACGGGTTCTCCTTCTCCCGCCTGCGCCCCAAAGAGAGCCTCGTGCTCTCCAGCATGGGCCAGGCCACCGGCCCGGTGGGCTTCCTCCGCGTCTATGACCGCGCCTTCGGTGAGATAGCCCAGGGTGGGTGTTTGCTTCCGGATACACTTATTTTTACCGAGCAAGGTTTGTTGCGGTTGGATGAGATTATCAAACATAACAAGCCGGGCTGGCATGACCACAAATTGATGGTTGCTACTGATAATGGGGAGCGTCTGTCTACACAGGGATACAATAACGGTATGGCTCCCGTTCTTCGTGTTGTGACCGACGAAGGCCTCGAGCTAACGGGTACGCATGAGCATAAAGTCAAGGTTATGACCGGCGATGGCCCAGTGTGGAGACGGTTGGATGAATTGCAGCCTGGAGATGCAGTGCTCGTGAAGCTCAGTCAACATAAAGGACGTTTCATGGCCTTGCAGC
>JAUWHU010000552.1 GCA_030605705.1 Thermoflexia bacterium
GGCAATCCGCGAATCACCCCTGCGCCCCGGGTTATTTTCGGAGCAGTCGCTGAGACGCTAAAACGCTGGGACGCTGAACCGCTCCCACTCACCACCTTATCCTCACGGAGGCAACATGTTCATGCAAATCGAAATCCAAACGCGCAGCAAAGTTGACCTGGTGGACATCACCGGAGATGTCCAGCGCGCCCTCGACGAGACAGGCGTGGCAGAAGGCATTTGCTTCCTCTTCTGCCCACACACCACGGCGGGACTGGTTCTCAACGAGAACTGGGACCCCTCCGTCGAGACCGACGTGGCAATGGTGTTAGATCGCATGGTACCGGAAGGACTGCCCTACCGCCACAGCGAGGGAAATTCCCCCGGTCACGTCAAGTCAGTCCTCGTGGGAGCCGATCACTTCGTCTTCATCCAAAAGCACAAACTACAGCTGGGCACATGGCAGGGGATCTTCTTCGCCGAGTTCGATGGCCCGCGCCGCCGCAAAGTCTGGATCAAGGTGAGTGAAGAATAGAGAATGGAGAATGATGAATAGAGAATGAAGAATGGAGAGTGGTGAACGGGGAATTTCGTGTCATAATGAGGCCAGTATCATCTCAATATTCTGGGGCAATTTTTACCACTGAAAAAACCAAAGGCTTCAACGCAGAGGCGCAGAGACGCCAAGAAAATTAAATAGTAGATCGAGACTTGTTTAATCAAAGGTCTTGATTTTTAAAAATATTGAAGCATCATTCAGGAATCTTTGCGCCTTTGCGCCTTTGCGTTAAGCATGAGACTTTCTACTACCACTCCTTTTTATACAGAGCCGCAGAGAAAACCAGATAAAACTCTGCGCCTTTGCGTTATGGGCACTGCCTGCCCATACTACGTCTGCGTTAAAATTAGCCCCTTTTTTCAAAGGAGAAATCCGTGTTGCTCTGTGGTATCCGTGTCCAAAATCTTCTTATTTTTTCTCCGTGTTATGGGCACTGCCTGCCCATACTACGTCTGTGGTGAATTTTCTACTCAACAGAACAACCAACACTCTATCGGAGGCAGCAATTTGAACCGCCAAGACACGCAGAAACATCAGAAAACTCTGCGCCTTTGCGCCTTTGCGTTATGGGCACTGCCTGCCCATACTACGTCTGCGTTAAAATTGGCCTCTACCAAGGAACCACCAAACGTGAATTTATCATTTGCTCATTCATCCATTTGTCATTCCTCCGCCCCCATTCCCTGGGAGCGACTGGAAGCCCTCCTGCACCGCGTCCGCAAACCGGGCCGTTACGTCGGAGGCGAGTACAACGCCGTCCACAAACCCTGGGAAGAGAGCGACTTCCACGTCTGCCTGGCCTTCCCCGACCTCTACGAACTGGGGATGTCCAACTTCGCCGTGATGATCCTCTACGACATCCTCAACCAGCAGCCGGGAGTGTTGGCCGAGCGCGCCTACCTGCCCGCGCCGGACATGATCGCCCAGCTGCGCGCCGCCGGCCTGCCCCTCTACGCGCTGGAGAGCCTGCGCCCCGTCGCCGCTTTTGACCTCCTGGGGATCAGCACAGCCTACGAACAGCTCTTCACCAACACCTTGGAGCTGCTGGATTTGGCCGGGCTGCCCATCCGCGCCGCCGCGCGCGATGAGCGATATCCGCTGGTCGTCGGCGGCGGACACGGCGCCTTCAATCCCGAACCCATCAGCGATTTCTGCGACGCTTTCGTCATCGGCGAAGGGGAAGAGATCATCGTGGAGCTCGTGGAGGTGCTGCGCGAGGTGCGCGCCCGGCCCCGCGAGGCGCAACTGCGCGCCCTGCTCGGCATCCGCGGCCTCTACGTCCCGCGCTTTTACCGCGCGACCTACACCTCCACGGGCCGGCTCGCCGCGGTCACGCCGGCGACGCCCGCAGCGCAGCCGCAGATCCTCAAACGCATCGTTCCCACGCTGCCGCCTACCCCCATCCGCCAGATCGTCCCCAACATCGCCGTCATCCACGACCGGGGCGTCGTGGAAATCCTGCGAGGCTGCACCCACGGCTGTCGTTTCTGCCAGGCCGGCGCTATTACTCGCCCTGTGAGGGAGCGGCCTGCTGCCGAGATCGTCGAGACGGTGGGAACCATCGTCGCCGCCACCGGCTACGACGAGATCGGCCTGCTTTCCCTCTCCTCCGCCGACCACACCGAAATTACGCCCTTGTTGCAAATGCTCCAAACCCGCAGCGCAGGGCAGCACCTGGGCTTCTCCCTTCCCAGCCTGCGTATTGACTCCTTCTCCATCAACCTCGCCGATGGGTTGCGCGGCAGCCGCAAATCGGGGTTCACCTTCGCACCGGAGGCCGCCACCGGCGCGCTGCGCCGCCGCATCAACAAGGACGTGACCACGGAAGAGCTGCTGAAGCTCGCCGAGGAAATCTTCACGCGGGGCTGGCGCACCCTTAAACTCTACTTCATGCTCGGCCTGCCCGGCGAGAGTGACGCGGACATCGTCGCCATCGCCGACCTGGCCCACCAGGTGCGGCGCATCGGGCAGCGCGCCGGCGGGCGAAAGACCGAAGTCCACATCAGCCTCAGCACCTTCATCCCCAAACCGCACACCGCCTTCCAGTGGGAACCGTTGGTGGATGAGGAGACCCTCCAACGGCGGCAGGATTATCTGTTGCAGCACATCCGGGGGCGGGGACTGCGCGTCTCGTGGAACAAGTACGTGGGCACGCGCTTGGAGGCGCTGCTGGCCCGTGGCGACCGCCGCCTCAACGCTGTCGTCGAACGGGCCTGGCGGCTGGGTGCGCGCTTCGACGCCTGGGACGAGTGGTGGAATCTCGACGCCTGGGAGCAGGCCCTGGCTGAGGCGAACATCCTCCCCGGCGGTTCCGCACAGGAGCTGCGCGACTTCTACCTCTATCGCCGCCGTGATGAGGACGAGATTTTCCCCTGGGATCACCTGCACAGCGGCGTGGAAAAACGCTTCTTCCTGCGCGACGCCCGGCGCAGTCAGGCCGGGGAATTTCTGAGCGACTGTCGAGAGGGATGTCACGCCTGCGGCATCCTGCGCAACTACCCCGCTCAATGGACGGAGGAATGGCAATGCCCGCGAATCACGAAGTAACCGCGCCCGCCGGCGTCCGCCTGCGCATCACCTTCGCCACGGAGAGGACGCTGGCCTACATCTCCGTGCTCGACCTGGGTCGTATCTGGGAGCGGAGCCTGCGCCGGGCCGGCGTGCCGCTGCGCTACAGCCAGGGGTTCAACCCCCGGCCCAAGATGCAATTTGCCGCGCCGCTTCCCACCGGCTGCGGTGGCGCGGCGGAATGGTTAGACATCTGGCTGGAAGAAGCTTGGGAACCAGAGCGCGTCGCGGCGGCGTTGGCGGGCAAAACGCCGGCCGACCTCACCGTTGTGGACATCGTGGCCGTGCCGGAGGATGAACCCGCGCTCTCGGAGCAACTAACAACGGCGGAATATCGCCTGTGGCTGCGAGAGGTTGAGCCGGAGCGCGTCGCCGTCACCGTGGCGTCGCTGCTAACGGCGGATTCCTTGCCGCGTCCCAAACGTGGGAGGCGCAGCGGCCGCACCTACGACCTGCGCCCGCTGGTAGAAAGCCTCACAGTCGTCGCCGCCCCCGCGCCCTGGACGGCGGCCCTGCACATCCGTCTCACCGCGCGCCCCGGCGCCACCGGTCGCCCCGACGAAGTCCTATCTGCCCTGGGCTTAGCTGACGTACCGAGACGCTGCACCCGGACGTGTCTGAACAAGAGTTGAAAGTTACAAGTTAGCAAGTTAGGAGTTGCAGGTTGAAAGTTAGCAAGTTGAAAGTTATGCTGGCAGCGGTGAATTTTTATCCCCGGTGAAGAATGTCGTTCACGAGGTGGCCGTGATTTCCATATCGCGCTCTGAACTTGCAACCTGCAACTCCTAACTCTTAACTAGCGCCAAACTGATGCGGCCCCGCTTGATGTCCACGCTGAGGACCTCGACCTCTACCACATTTCCCACGGCGACCTTGTCATGCGGGTTGTGGACGTAACCGTTCCCCATCTTGCTGACGTGGATCAGGCCGTTGCGCTTGACGCCGATATCCACGAACGCCCCGAAGTCCACGACGTTGCGCACGGTTCCCCTGAGCCGCATCCCCTCGCGCAGATCCTCTAAAGTCAGCACGTCGCCGCGCAGGATGGGGCCGGCCAGGTCGTCACGGGGATCACGTCCGGGACGGGCCAGGGCCTCAATGATATCCATCAATGTAGGGCGACCTGTGCTCAGTTCCGCCGCCAGCACCTCGAGGTCGGCTGCGCGACGCAACGCGGCGATCTCCTGCGTGAGTTGCGGATCGCCCAAAGGCACTCCCAGCCGCGCCAGCAATGCGCGGGCCACGGCGTAGCTCTCCGGGTGGATAGAGGTATTATCAAGTGGCTCGTCGCCATTGGGAATGCGCAGAAATCCCGCCGCCTGCTCGAAAGTCTTGGGACCGAGGCCGGGTACAGCTAACAGTGCTTGCCGCGCGGGAAATGCCCCATGTTCATCGCGGTAGGCGACGATGGTCTGCGCCAGCTTCGGCCCGATGCCGGAGACGTGCCGCAACAGCGCCGGAGATGCGGTGTTGAGATCTACGCCGACGCTGTTGACCGCCGACTCGATGACCACGTCCAACGCCTGGCCCAACGCGCTCTGGTTCACGTCATGCTGGTAGAGGCCCACGCCGATGGCTTTTGGCTCGATCTTGACCAGTTCCGCCAGCGGGTCTTGCAGCCGCCGGGCGATGGAGACCGCGCCACGGAGGGAAACATCGAGGTCGGGGAGCTCCTGGCGCGCCAGCCGGGAGGCGGAGTAGACCGAGGCCCCGGCCTCGCTGACAATCGTGTACTTCACCGGCAGTCCCTCGCGTATCGTCTCGGCGACCAGGACCTCAGTCTCGCGGCTGGCGGTGCCGTTCCCGATGGCGATCACGGTGACGCGGTGCTGCTTGACGAGGCGGCGCAGCGTGGCTTGAGCTTGCTCTGGCTTGCGATTGGGATAAATGGTGCGCGTCGCCAGCACCTTGCCGGTGGAATCAACCACGGCAACTTTGCAACCGGTGCGGATGCCGGGATCAATGCCCAACACCGTCTGCCCGCGCAGGGGCGGCTGCAGGAGCAGCGAGCGCAAGTTGGTGGCGAAGACGGCGCTGGCGTGTTCGCCGGCGGCCTCGGTGAGCGCGCGGCGGGCTTCCCGCTCAATGGCGGGAAAGAGGAGACGCGTGTAACTGTCGCTGCGGGCTTCCAGCAGGTCGTCGGCCAGGGGACTGCCGTAGTCGGTGGGGTAGTGTTGCGCTAAGCTGCCCAAAGCCTCGGCGTCGGGGAGACCCAACGCAAGTTTGAAAACGTTTTCCCGCTCGCCGCGATTGAGGGCCAACGTCTGGTGGGGCTTGATGCGGCGCAGGTCGCCGGAAAAGTCGTAGTAGAGACGGTAAGTGCCGGTGGGGTCCTGGCTCTCGTCGCTGGCTGTGACACTGAAGATACCGCGCTTGCGAGCCAGTCTGCGCAGGGCGTCACGCGCGGCCGGGGCGTCGCTGATGGCCTCGGCGACGATGTCCCGCGCGCCGGCATAGGCATCTTCCACCGAGGGTACCTGTTCACCGAGGAAGGGCTGCGCCAGTGCTTCACGGTCGCCTTCCGGCGTCTGGGTCAGGATCAGAGCGGCCAGCGGCTGCAAGCCCCTCTCGCGGGCGAGGGTGGCGCGGGTGCGTCGCTTGGGCTTGTACGGGCGGTAGAGGTCTTCTAACCGCTGGAGCGTGCCGGCAGCTTCCACATCAGCCTGGAGCTCCGGCGTGAGAACGTCTTGCTCCGTCAGGCTGCGGAGGATGGTCGCGCGGCGTTCCTCCAGGTTGCGGCGATACCGCAGCCGTTCGATGATTTGACGCAGTTGCTCCTCATCTAACGAACCGGTCACTTCCTTGCGGTAGCGGGCGACGAAAGGGAGGGTGTTGCCCTCATCCAGCAAGGTGACGGCAGCGGTCACGCGGCGCAACTCTAAAGAAAGGTCGCCGGCTAAGGCCGCGATGATAGCATTTTGATCCATGAAGTCTCCTATGAAAGCCCTCACCGCAGAGAGCGCAGAGGACGCTGAGATTTTCTCAATTTGAATTTCTGGTAGTATCCTTGTGAAGTGTTGGTAGTTTTGTTGAGTAAAAAATTTACCGCCAAGGCGTAAACCGTAGGTGTGGGCAGACAGTGCCCACAACAGAGAGTTCTGGATTTACTGTTTTCTTCTCCGTGTTATGGGCACTGCCTGCCCATACTACGTCCGTGGTTATGTCCCTCTTGGTTCTGGCTGGTCCAGGTTAAGGATTAAGTGCGGCACAGCGTTTCGCTCTCTCGCTCCTTTACTCCCTTACTCCCACACTCCTCTACTCCCCTACTCCCCTACTCCCTTACTCCCTTACTCCCTTACTCCCTTACTCCCTTACTCCCTTACTCCCTTACTCCCTTACTCCCTTACTCCCTTACTCCCCT
>JAUWHU010000168.1 GCA_030605705.1 Thermoflexia bacterium
TGGGTTTTGACTCCCAGGCGGGCGGCTAGTTCGGTTGCAGTTTGTCGAATCATGCGAATTTGCTCCTTAAGTAGCTGGGTTAGGTAAAGTTTTGCTAATTATACCATCCTACCTGCCAATTCGCACTATTTCCATATCGCGCTCCTGCTGGACTTATCTGAACCATATTGCAACCAGACCGAGAAACATAGGAAGAAGCGAGATGAAGAGAAACCGTGAACCGTTGGCTGTTATGCGCTCTGCGTCACAAAAAGGAGGAAACACGATGAACCGGAAAATGTTGGTATCCCTGGGAACTGTTTTGCTGGCGACGGCTGTCTTGTTAGCCCTGCTCACGTTACTGGCGCAAAGCGACCCCGCCGCGCCGCAACCGGCCCGGGCCGCGCCATTGGCCGCTGTCCCCGCCGTGCTCGACGTCGTCCCCTCGTCTGCGCCCAACGACCTGGACACGCCCATCGTCATCAGCGGCACGGACTTTGTCGTCAGCGCGACGGTGCTGTTGGATGACACCGCGCTGGACGACGTGGGCTGGGTGTGTACCATCACCCTGACGGCCACTGTGCCCTGGGGCATGGAGCCTGGCGTTTACACTCTGACCGTCGTCAACCCCAGCGAGGGAGCGGACAGCCTCCCCAATGCCTTCACCGTGACCCAGGGCATCGGTGTGTGGACGACAGGCGGGCCGTATGGGGGTGACATCATTGACATGTCCTTGCACCCCGTGACGCCAACCACGGCATACGCGGTGGCATGGTGGGTCGGGGTGTTTGCCAGTTACGATGCCGGTGACCACTGGCAACCAATTTTGTCCGAAGAATGGCCACGGCGACTATCCTTTGATGCCCAAGACCCGGATGTGATGTACGTAGGAGGTGATGATGCCCTGTACCGCACCGCCGATGGCGGCAGTAACTGGGAGTCGATCATGCCACCGCCCCAAGGCGGGGACGTTTGGAACCGGTACTATGCAGCTACACATCCCATATCGGCTGGGGTTGTCTACCTTGGCGTTTGTGCGCCCGATGGGACCGACGCGGATAATGGCCTCTACCAGTCAGATAATCGCGGCGATACCTGGGTGACAATGACGGTTGGTCTGACGGATACGCAAGTCACGGGTATTGCGTTCCATCCAGACGACCCCAGCAAGATGCTGGCCGGGACGCAGAGCGGAAACGTCTTTCTCAGCACAGATGGCAGTGAAACCTGGCACTGGACCGCCCAGCTAGATCCCCACGTCGAACGCTTGTATTTCAACCCGTTTGCAGACGACGAGGCCTGGGCAACTGTGCAGGGGCCCGGTAATCCGTGGCAGTGTGATCCCTGCCTATACAAAAGCGAGGATCCGGCCCTGGTAGCCTGGACGCCCATCACCATCACTGACTCGGGGTCAAGCTACACGGCCCATTCGCTCGCCTTCATCTCGGATACCACCTGGGCAGCGGGGGGCTACGGCTATACCAGCACCAATGGCGGGGCGAATTGGTCGCCGACGGGATGGGCAGGCGTATCGCCCGGCGATGAAGTAAGCGAGTTTGCCATAGATCCAGACAACCCGAATATAGTCTATGCTGGACACAGCCGGGGAGGAGTGTTCAAGAGCGAGAATGGCGGTGCGACCTGGCGCGCAGCGCACGAGGGACTGGCCGGGGTCATACCGCAGGAGTTGGCCGTTTCACCCATTGATCCTGATACCGTCTACGTCAGCACGGGACAGCGGGGCCTCCTCAGGAGCGACAACGGAGGTCATTCCTGGAACGCGTTGGGTGTTGAGCAATGCGGGATACCTCGGGGTGGCAGGGTGTTGGCCGTTGATCCCTTCCTTCCCGCGCGGGCGTATTTGGGTGGAGATTGCCCTGACGCTCCGCATCCTGCTCCCCCTTGCCTACGAATCAGTGGAGACGCCGGAGCCACCTGGCATGAGGTGACGGCCACTTTGCCGGTCACGTTCACCGATTGGCACGGCAGTATGTTTGCCGTCGCCCCACATCCCACCATCCCCGGTCGCATCCTGGCCGGCGCAACCTTCGATCCACCCGATTTTGACAATTCTCTCAGCTACCCACGGGGCGGCGTATACGTCAGCGATGATTACGGAGAGCATTGGGCATACATGGGGCCAACCCAACCCATCAGTGGGATCATTGCGTTTGCTTACGATGCTGTAGACCCAAACCTGGTCTATGCCGGCACTCAAGGTACTGGCTTATGGAAGAGCGCCGATGGCGCTGCGAGTTGGCAGAGCGTCGCTACTTTTCCAGGCATCCCCTTTATCTCGTCGGTTGCCGCACATCCTGATGCCCCCAGCACAATCTATGTGCTGGCTGAAGACGTTGCCGGCTCAAACCTATATGTCTCGGAAGATGCCGGCGATACCTGGGCACATTTAACGGACGAATGTGGCGTTCAAGTGATCGCCGCGTCATCCCAGCCAGTGGCGCTGTACACAAGCTGTGGCGCTTTCACAAAAGGCGCCTGCCGCAGTACAGATGGCGGGCAGACGTGGAATCAGGTGCCAGGAGTGCCACGCCCCACTGCATTAGCTACAGGCAACAACGGTGGACGTGTCGCAGTCTACATCGGCAGCCCTGGCGGGATGGTGCAGGTCGGCCTGGACGACGTGTTGCGGGGCGCCGGCGTGTACCGCTGGACCTCCCGCTTGCCCACCACAGCCAAAGTGTACCTGCCGCTGGTGTTGAAGGGATACGCCGGGTAGCTGCGTCCGGCGGTTTTAGAGGCTGTGGTCAATCACGAGCGTAGTTTGAGTTGAGGGGAGGTGAGACTACATGAGAATGGAGACACGAGACTCGCTACTCGCGGCAGCCAGGCCGTTGATAGAGTTAGCCATTGCCGAGGACATCGGCCCTGGCGATGCGACCAGCGAGGCGACGTTGGACGCCGGCGCGCTGCTGCACGGGTTCATCACGGCTAAGGCCCCTGGCGTGATCGCCGGCCTGCCGGTGGCCGAAGCGGTGTTCCACCGCGTGGATCCCGCCATCATGTTCGTGCCCCGCGTCGCTGACGGCCAGGAAGTGGTGGCAGGTGAGCAGATCGCCGAGGTGCAGGGGCCGGCGCCCTCGCTGCTGGCGGCGGAGCGTAGCGCGCTCAATTTCCTGCAGCGGATGTCGGGTATCGCTACCTACACCCGCACCTTCGTGGATGCCGTGGCTACCACCGGGACGACGATCTTGGACACCCGCAAAACGCTCCCCGGCTATCGCGTGCTGGATAAGTACGCCGTGCGGATGGGCGGCGGCGTCAACCATCGTCTTTCGCTCTGCGACATGCTCCTGGTAAAAGATAACCACATTGACGGCGCGGGCGGGATCACGCCGGCCGTGGCGCGGGCGCGCGCGGCCCATCCTGACTTACCCATCGAAGTGGAGGTGCGGAACTTGGACGAGCTGCGCGGGGCGCTGGATGCCGCTCCGCCGTTGGATCGCATCCTGTTGGACAACATGAGCCAGGGGGTGATGCGCGCGGCTGTCGCGCTCACCGCCGGCCGTGTGCCGCTGGAGGCCTCGGGCAACGTGACCTTAGAGCGCGTCGCGGAGATCGCCGCCACCGGCGTGGATTTCATCTCCGTGGGCGCGCTCACCCACTCGGTGCAGGCGCTGGACTTGAGCATGAAAGTACATCCGGCGGAAGAACACCGGCCGGTCAGTGATCCGCGCGCCAGCATCCGCCAGGTGAAGGCCGCGCTGGGCCAGAGGTTGGTCATCCTGGGCCACCATTACCAGCGCGATGCGGTCATCGAATTTGCCGACTACCGGGGCGACTCGCTGCAGCTCTCACGCACCGCCGTCCAGACCGACGCCGAGTTGATCGTCTTCTGCGGTGTTCACTTCATGGCAGAGGTGGCCGCCATCTTAGCGCAGCCGGGACAACACGTCCTGATCCCCGATCCGAGTGCGGGGTGTTACTTAGCCGATACTGCGACCCTGCCGGCGGTGCAGGCCGCCTGGCAGACGTTGGACGCCGTGTTCGGTGACGCCGAGGCCGAGTTCACGCCCATCACCTACGTCAACTCCTCCGCCGCGCTCAAGGCTTTCTGTGGGCAGCATGGCGGCATCATCTGCACCTCCGGCAACGCCGAGAAGGTGCTCCGTTGGGCACTGGCGCAACGGCCCCGCCTCTTCTTTTTCCCCGACCAGCATCTGGGGCGCAACACCGCCCGGCAGATGGGGCTCCCGCCGGAGCGGCAGCTGCTCTGGGACGCGCAGTATCCGCCCGGAGCGGAAGATCTGCGACGGGCGCAGGCGCTCCTCTGGCCCGGCGCGTGCAATGTCCACCAGCGCTTCCGGCCCGCACACATCCGCACGGTGCGCGAGCGCTATCCCGGCATCCGCGTCATCGTCCACCCGGAGTGCAAAGCCGAGGTGGTCGCTCTGGCGGATGATGCCGGCTCGACGGCACACATCATCAAACAGGTGGCAGCTGCCCCGGCGGGAACGCAGTGGGCCATCGGCACAGAAAGCCGCCTGGTGCATCGCTTGCAGCGCGAATACCCCGCCCAAACCATCGTGCCGTTGGCCGAAGTGCCGCCTTTCTGCGCTTCGATGGGGCAGATCACGGTGCATAATCTGGCCCGGCTGCTGGAGGCGCTGGCGCGGGGCGAGTATCGCAACGAAGTTACCGTGGAAGCCGAGACGGCCCGCTGGGCCAAAGTCGCCCTGGAACGGATGTTGGCGCTGTAGGCACTAAACAGTTGCTTTCTTGGTATCATCTCAAAAAGTCGGGTAAAGTCATGGGGCGCAGCAAAAATCAGCCACGAA
>JAUWHU010000573.1 GCA_030605705.1 Thermoflexia bacterium
GCGCTTCACCACGATCTCGCCATTTTCACAGCGGGGGCAGTGTACCCCGATCTTCTCCAGCCACGGCTCGGTGTAGCGGCACTTCGGGAAAGTGGAGCAGCCAATGTATTTGCCGTAGCGTCCCCAGCGGATGATGAGGGACTGGCCACACTCCGGGCAATCGCGCCCCACAGGCTCCACCTGCACGATCTTGGGGATCGCCTCGTCGGCTTTCCGCAATGTCGCCTCGAAGGGAGCGTAGAAATCACGGAGCAGCACGATCCACTCCCCCTTCCCTTCGGCGACCTCGTCCAGATTCCGCTCCATCTGGGCGGTGAACTCGACGTTGATCAAGTCCGGGAAGTGGCCCACCAGGAGATCGTTGACCAGGATGCCGGTTTCGGTGGGGGAAAAGCGGCGTTTTTCTCGCAACACGTACCCGCGCCGCTGGAGGGTCGAGAGAATCGCCGCGTAGGTGGAGGGGCGGCCAATCCCGTACTCCTCCAGGGTGCGAATCAACGTCGCGTCGGTGTAGCGGGGCGGCGGTTGGGTGAAGTGCTGTTCCGGCAGCAGGTGGATCAAATCCAGCAGCTCAGCTACCGTCAGCTGTGGGAGCTGCTGCGTTTTCTTTTTGCCATTGTCATCCCCTTTGGTCTCCTCGTACACCACTAAGAAGCCGGGAAAGCGCAGAGTGGAGCCAGACGCGCGGAAGAGATAAGGCCTGCTCTCGCCGTGACCCGCCAACACCTCAATACTGCGGGTATCGTAAAGCGCGGCGGCCATCTGGCTGGCGACAAAACGCCGCCAGATCAGGCTGTAGAGGCGGTACTGGTCATGGGAGAGGTACGATTTGATCGTCTCCGGCACGCGCAAGACGCTCGTCGGGCGGATGGCCTCGTGGGCCTCCTGCGCGCCTTTGGCCCGCGTCTTGTACTGCGGCGGCTTAGCGGGCACAAATTGCTCTCCGTGGTGTTCGGTGACGTAACGCCGCGCCTCTTCCTGGGCCGAGGCGGCCACGTTGGTGCTGTCGGTACGCATGTAGGTGATGAGTCCCACCGGCTGCCCGTTCCCCAGGTCCAGCCCCTCGTAGAGCTGCTGGGCGATGCGCATTGTTTTGCGCGCCGTGAAGCGCAGCTTGCGCGCGGCCTCCTGCTGCATGGTACTAGTCGTGTAAGGCGGCGAAGGCTTGCGGCGGCGCTGCCCTTCTTTAACCTGGGAAACGTGATATTCGGCCTGCTCCAGGTCATCAAGAATCGGCCGCACAGCGGTTTCGCTATGCAGGGCGACTTTCTCCCCCCGGATACGGATCAGCTGCGCGACAAAGGTCTGCCGTCTCTTGCGTCCGGCCTGCGCGTGCGATGAGAGCTCGGCAGCTATCGTCCAGTATTCGTCCGTAACAAATGCCTCGATCTCCCGCTCGCGCTCAACGATGAGACGCAGCGCCACCGATTGCACACGCCCGGCGGAGAGCCGGCTGCGTATCTTGCGCCACAGCAACGGGCTAAGACTGTATCCTACCAGGCGATCCAGCACCCGACGGGCCTGCTGAGCGTTGACCAGATCCATGTTGATCTCACGGGGGTGGGCGAAGGCCTCATCCACTGCGCTTCGCGTGATCTCGTGGAAGACAACGCGGTGCATCTGCTCCGGCGTCAGTCCCAGCACCTCGGCTAAGTGCCAGGCGATAGCCTCGCCCTCACGGTCGGGGTCGGTCGCCAGGTACACTTCGGCGGATTTCTTCACCGCCGCCTGCAACTCCTTGACGACGGGGCGCTTTTCGTTGGGGACACGGTACTTGGGCGTAAAGTCGTGCTCCACGTCCACCGAGAGCTGCGAACGCAGCAAGTCGCGGACGTGTCCCACCGATGCTTTGACCGTGTAGCCCTTCCCCAGAAAACGACCCACCGTTCGCGCCTTGGTCGGCGACTCGACGATGACCAGCTTCCCCGTAGGCTTGGGCGGCGCGGGCTTGGGCGGCGGCGTCATCCCCTCGTGGAGCGGCGTCCGGCCCATGCGGAACATGTTTGTCCCGCAGACCGGGCACGACCCTTTCAACGCGGGCTGTCCCTTCGTCGTGAAAACGGGGGTAGGTTTCAGCACCTCCCGTTTGGTTTTGCACTTTACACAATACGCTTCAAATTTGAGTTCTTCAAGCATAACCCTTCCTATTTTCTCTATGACGACCCACAACGCCCTCCGCAAACGCGCAGAGAACAACAGGACGGAATCATAAAAGAAAGTACCCAGCTGTCAAGCGGGGATGCTCAAGGGGGGCGTTTCATCAGCTCTCTCCCGGCCTCACAGCGCGCCTAACGTCCCCAACACGCCGTTCACGTATTTGGAGTTACGGCTCACTTGCATGGGGAACGAGGAAAGAATGTCGGATACCCGCCGGTGCAGGTCGCCATCTGCCTTCACCTCCACGACGACCACATCAGCTAACGGCGCGGGGGCGGTCAAGTTGGGTGTCAGGTGCATAAATTGCTCGTAGACCTGCAGCTCCGAGTCAATCGTTATCCGCACTTGCAAGTCCATGGATTCGTAGTATTCGCGCCAATAGCGCGTGAGCAACACCGGGCAGTTGAAGTAGGCCAGCCAGACAGCAAACGGCCCGGTGACCTGTTCCCGCAGGGTTTGCTCCAACGCCTCCCAGGAAATCGAGGACAGATCAAGCGTGTCTGGCAAGGGGAAAATTTCCTTCCACCCCAGTGAGCCTTGCTTGCATTTGAGCTCCAGAATCCCCTGGACTGCCGTGAGATCCGTCCCGTACCAGCGCAGGCGCAGTTTTCTGCGCTCGCTGGCGCCGATCAGGTTCGCGTCTAAACATTCGCCCTCCAGCGTATCGAAGTACAGACTGTTCACCCGCCGGGGGGAATACCGTTCAAAAAAGGCCGCCTTGTGCAATCGCACCCAGGACTGCACCTCCGGAAGGTGAAAGGCCGCAGTTGTCATCTTGATTTCATAGCGCAATGTTGGCATCGTCATTCAATCACCCTAAATGTCCCCAGCTCGATGATCGCATCCGGGAGCTCCTCGCCCTTCGGCGTCGTGACGGGCAGACGCGCCCCCGTCTGAAAGTCATACATCCCGACCAGGATATGGTACTCGCCAGGTGGCATATCTTCAGGCGCCGGGAGGATGTGGAAATCTTCCACGAATTGTCCCGGATCCCAACGAGAAGTAGGGGCCGTTCCCTCAGCCGGCATCATATCTTGCTGGGCGATCAAGTTCCCCGCCTCGTCGTAGATGTGAATGAAAACCGTGTAATTCAGTGCCGGGGCAGACTCGGCTCGCCAGTAGAAGCTCAACTGCACCGTGCCGCCGGGACGTACTTCGGGGGTCAGCAGGGTAAATCCTTGCAATTTGATCGCCGTCCCCAACGCATAATCCAAAGACTGCATTTGAGCCAGCGCCTCCAGCCGGCCGTAGAAATCAGCTATGGATAATTCGACCGTAGGCGCGTAATCCCCGTTGATCCGGATGCTGCTGCCCCGCTGAACCAATGTTGATAGAGACATGTCGCGCACTTCAACATTTGTCGCGGTGATGTGAGCCGGCCCGTATTCCATCTTTTTTTGATAGGCAGCCAACCCGGCGATCCATATCCGAGAGATGACCATACCATCCACCGTGACCTGTGACAGGTCCTTGCTGACGATAGCCAGGGCCACCTCTTGAGCACGGATTTTCTCCGCCGAGATGGTGCTTCCTTCACCCACGGAGATGCCTTTGTCGTAGATACGGAGCAAGTCCACGTTCCTTATCCACACGTGACTGCCGCTCAAGTCCACGCCATCGCCGCGAATATCGTGGAAAGCACAATTCTTGATCTCGCCCTGCAC
>JAUWHU010000104.1 GCA_030605705.1 Thermoflexia bacterium
TCGCTGATGACGCCGTCCTGGAGCGGTACGTTGAAATCTGCGCGCATCAGCACGCGCTTGCCTTTGAGTTCTACGTCACGAACGGTTTTTTTGTCCATGTATACTCCTTTCAAATTGCAAATGGCAAATGGCGAATGGCAAATGGCGAATATGCAAATATCAGGATAAATGGGCAAACGCGCATCTCTGCGCATTTGCCCATTTGCAGATTCGTGATTCGTTACAGCTTGCTGGCGACGAGGGCCGCCAGATCGGCGGTGCGGCAGGAGTAGCCCCACTCATTGTCGTACCAGGACACGATCTTGACCAGGTTGCCTTCTATTACTTTGGTCAGCTCGGCATCTACGATGGAGGAGCGGTTGTCGCCCTTGTAGTCCATGGAGACCAGCGGCTCTTCCGAGACCCCCAGGATGCCCTGCAGCTCGCCCTCGGCAGCGGCCTTGAGCGCGGCGTTGACTTCCTCGGCGGTGACGTTTTTCTTCAGCACCGCCACGAAATCCACGATGGAGACGGTGATGGTGGGTACGCGCAGCGCGAAGCCGTCCATGATGCCCTTCAGCTCGGGGATGACCACCGTCACAGCCTTGGCCGCGCCGGTGGTGGTGGGGATGATGTTCTGAGCAGCGGTGCGCGCGCGGCGTTGATCTTTCGGGTGTCCCTGATCTAAGATTTTCTGGTCATTGGTGTAGGAGTGGATGGTGGTCATCAAGCCTTTTTCGATGCCGAAAGTCTCGTGCAGGACCTTGGCGACGGGAGCCAGACAGTTGGTGGTGCAGGAGGCGTTGGAGATGAGGTGGTGGTTCGCCGGATCGTACAGTTCCTCGTTCACGCCCAGGACGACGGTGAAATCCTCGCCCTTGGTGGGAGCGGTGATGATGACCTTTTTCGCGCCGGCCTCCAGGTGCTTGGATGCGCCCTCACGGGTGCGGAAGATGCCGGTAGCTTCAATGACGATCTCCACGCCCAGTTCCTTCCACGGCAGTTGCGCGGGGTCGCGCACGGCAAACGCCTTGATCTCGTGGCCGTTGACGACGATGGCGTCGTCGGTGTAGGAGACCTCTCCGGGGAACGCCCCGAAAGTGGAGTCGTGTTTGAAGAGGTGTGCGTTGGTGTGGTTGTCGAAAAGATCGTTGATGGCGACGACCTCGAGCTCCTCAGGATGGAGCTCTAAGATGGTGCGCAGCACCAGCCGCCCGATGCGGCCAAAACCGTTGATTGCAACTTTCGTACTCATGGTAAACTCCTTATGTGTGATATTGGTATTGGAAACCAGGGATTGGGGGCTAGCAAGTCGAAATTCTAGTACCCAATCGCTCATTCCCAATCATTTGTAACTACCCGTCCGGCGCTCGGGCCAGTCGCAGGTTTGCGAACGCCTGACTCGCCAAACGCACGGCCTCGGCAATAGCTTCCTTTGAGATGCTGTCACGCCATTCTGCGATAATTGATTCCCAGGCCATTAGAGTTGTTCCTCAATAAAAACAGTAAGCTTTTGGACACGGATACCGCGGATCAACACGGATTTTTCCTTGGTTTTTTTACAAAAATATCCGTGTAATCCGTGAAAATCCGCGTCCAATTTCTGGGTTTGCTTATTTAGGAACAACTCTAATCATTTGAGCAAACCCATGATAGTTCGGGCCAGTTTCTCGCTATCGTGTTGCCACGGATTGATGGTGTTGCCCAAAGGGGCCTGCACCACCCGCAGCCCCTCGCGTGACTGCAGCGCAGGTTCGACCCAGGTCGTGCCTTCTGGGGGGCGGATGGCGGCGGGGTGCTCGTTCACCACCACAACGGAGAATAGTCCCCGTCCCAGGTGGGTTTCCAGCGCCTGCAGGTGCTCCTCGACCGTGTACGTTTCGGTTTCCCCGGCTTGCGTGGCGATATTGCAAATGTAAACTTTGGGCGCGTGGCTGGCCCGCAGCGCGTTTGCGATCCCCGGCACCAGCAGGTTGGGCAGGATACTGGTGTAAAGGCTACCCGGTCCCACGATGATCAGCTCTGCTGCTAAGATGGCCTGGACCGCTTTAGGATATGCCCGTGGGTCCGGCGGCTCCAGC
This sequence comes from Thermoflexia bacterium, assembly GCA_030605705.1. Classification (GTDB taxonomy): domain Bacteria; phylum Chloroflexota; class Anaerolineae; order B4-G1; family SLSP01; genus JAUWHU01. Next base: position 2,061 of record JAUWHU010000104.1, read on the forward strand.
AAAACGCGAATAACATGTCCTCCCAGCTGTGGGATTTTCGACTCGCCGTACACCCGGACGGGAGATTCCTTTCCCACCTGCACGTCGGCGCCCAGGGTGACCGCTTCGAGTGTGCTGGGCAAGACGCGGCCCTTCACCGCCAGAACCCGGCTGGATTCCTCCAGGGCGGATTCGAAGGATCCCGTGACACCGGACATCGCGCCGATGAAAAGGTTCCCCATGCTGTGCCCATCCAGCCCCGCCTTGCTGCTGAAGCGATATTGCAGGAGTTGGGTCATCAGCGATTCATTATCAGCCAGAGCCGCGATGCAGTTGCGGAAGTCGCCCGGCGGCAGAACGCCCAGTTCGCGCCGTAACCGTCCTGAAGAACCGCCGTCGTCGGCTACCGTCACGATGGCGGTGAGGTTGGTGGTGTAGGTTTTTAGCCCGCGCAGGATGGTGGCTTGTCCGTGCCCCCCGCCGAGCACTACGATGTGGGGGCCGCGTTCGCGCCGGCGATACTCGTAGAGTATCTCTGGATAGGGACGCTGCGTGTTCCCCGTGAACGGCTCCAGCAGGGAGCGATTAAGTCCCCACAGCGCGGCGACGATGCTGCCGGCCCCCGCCAGGAAGAACAAGATCACCCGCAGCGGGCGCGGTAGAAATTGCAAAGTCAAGTAGTAAAAGTGCGCCGGTAGGGGATATAAGGCTCTCAGCAAGGAGGCTCCACCCAGACTGGCGAGCACGACGCCCAGGACCAACAGGAGTAGCCAGCGTTTCACGCCCAGGCCCGGCGCTAACCAGCGCAGGTAGGTATGCCAGTCGTCCCGCACTGTTCGCTTACCCCATCCTTTCATTGCAGAGATTATACCTTTAATGAGGTGCGTGTCAATAAAGAGCGGTCAGCGGTTAGCCATCAGCAGTCAGCGGATAGCAGAACATTGCCCGGGGATGAGCACCCCGGGCAATGTTTACGACTGTGACCGCAGGAAGCGGAGATTTATGGTTCTATTGGATGCGCGCCACGACGTGGCCGGCTTTCCAAAGATCCTCCAACTGGTAGTAGCGCCGCGTTTCTGCGGTGAAGAGGTGTACGATGACGCCGCCGTAGTCCATCAGAATCCACCCGGACTCCGGCGTGCCCTCCACGCCCTCGGGCAAGATGGGCGGCGACGGCTGCTTCAGTGTTTCACGGATCGCGCCTTGCAAAGCGTCCAATTGTCGCCGGCTGGTTCCCGAACAGATGATGAAGTAGTCGGTGAAGGTCTTCAGCCCCCGCAAGTCCAGGATTAGGATGTCCTCCCCCTGTTTTTCCACGAGGATGTCCGCGATTTGATGGGTTAATTCTAAACTGTCCAAACTCTCTCCTTCGATTATAGCTGACCTACTTGTATGATAGCACGAAAAGTGGAAATTTGTCAAATGCCCGCCTGAAAAAAGTCGGGTCTCTGGGACTTGGCGTGGTAAGTGCCACGCGACGTAAATTTTTCACCACAGATTACACGGATTACACTGATTTTTTACTTTTTTTCGTGCTAATTCGTGAAATCCGTGGTTAATTTTAACTCGACCACGCGAATTCCCAAAGAGCCAAAAAGTCATCTCACCACAGAGCGCAGTGTGGGCAGACAGTGCCCACAACACGGAGAAGAATAAGAAAACTTTGTGTCATGTGTACTGTCTGCCTGTACCGTGGTAAAGTTTGCCCCGGAATATTGAGAGGATACAATGAAATCAACTAATCACTCAATTATTT
>JAUWHU010000557.1 GCA_030605705.1 Thermoflexia bacterium
GAACACGGCCATCGTAGAAGTTGACGCGGACGCTCCGCCCGCGCCGCAAGATTTTCTCTCACATTTGCGCGCTCAGCCCTGGGTCAACGGTGTCGCGCAGGAAGAGGCCACGTTGCGCGTCGCGGTGAACGATGTCATCCAGGGTAAACGCGCACGGTTGCCCCTCATCGTCGCCCAAGGGCTGATTTTGACCCGCTACGAGTGGGTGCGTCCCTCGCTGGAGGAAATCTTCCTTGAGGTGAGCGGGCCGGGGAGGTGCGCCAGATGACACGGTTTTCCATTGAATGGGCGGCGTTCGTCACGGCCACGCGCAAGGAATTGTTGCAGCAGGCGCGCACCAAACGCTTGCTCATCGTCGTGGCGGTGTTCGTCCTCTTCGGCTTGACCTCCCCTTTGCTCGCCAAATTCACGCCGGAATTGCTGAGCAGCATCCCCGGCGCGGAGCAATTCGCGGATCTGATCCCCGAACCGTCCATCGCTGACGCGATGACGCAGTACATCAAGAACCTGACGCAGTTCGGCTTTATCTTGGCCGTGTTGTTAGGGATGGGGGCCGTCGCGGGCGAGAAGGAGCGGGGCACGGCGGCGATGATCTTGAGCAAGCCGTTGCCGCGCTGGGCCTTCCTGCTCAGCAAATTCGTCGCCCAGGTCGCCGTCTACGTGCTCGCGCTGGGGATTGCGGCGTTGGGCGCATATTATTACACGTTCATCCTGTTCGGGCCGGTTGATGTCGGGAGCTTCGTGTTGCTCAACCTGCTGTTACTGCTTTGGCTCTTGACCTTCGTGGCGGTGACGTTGTTGGGGAGCGTCCTGGGGAAGAGCACGAGCGCCGCCGCCGGGATCGGCCTGGGCGGCGCTGTGTTGTTGCTGTTGGCGGGGAGCCTGCCGAAAGTGGGGTCATTGGCGCCCGGCGGGCTGGTGACCTGGGCGAGTCAGCTCGGCGCGGGTATTGATCCTGTGGACCCCCATGGCGGCGCGGTAGCGATGGCGTTGGCGATCATACTGCTATCGTTGACCGGCGCGCTGGCGGTGTTTGAGACGCAAGAGGTGTGAAGAGAATAGAGAAGAGAGATAGAGACAGAGAGGGAGAGATAGAGAATGTTAGTGCTAAGACACCGCTTGACGTATGCAAGCGGTGTCTTATACTGAAGGCTATGTCCCGATTTGAGAGGGGCCAAATCTGAACTTGAGGCAGGTACTGAGTGCGAAAACTATCACGAAACGATCCCTGTTGGTGCGGCAGCGGGAAAAAATACAAACATTGTCATCTCAAGCAAGACCTGACGTTGCTCCACGAACGTCGTGGGCGGGGACAGCAACGGCCCCGCGAGGTCATCATCAAGACCGAGGAGCAGATCGCGGGTATCCGTGAGAGCTCCCGGCTGACTCACAAGATCCTCGATATGTTGGAGGAGCGCATCGTTCCCGGCATCACCACGGAACAGATCAACACGTGGGTACACGAGGCGACCCTCGCCGCCGGCGCGATCCCCGCGCCGCTGAACTATCGTGGCTATCCCAAGAGCGTCTGCACCTCCCTCAACGAGGTCGTCTGCCACGGCATCCCCGGCGAGCGGGTGCTGGTATCCGGCGACATTCTCAACGTGGACGTCACCTCGATCCTCGATGGCTACTACGGCGACTCCAGCCGCATGTTTCTCATCGGCGAGGTCTCCGAGGAGGCCCAGAAATTGGTCAAGGTGACGCGCGAGTGTCTCTACCGGGGAATCAAGCAGGTGCGACCGGGCAACACTTTGGGCGATATCGGCCATGCGATCCAGCAGCACGCCGAGGGACAGGGCTACTCGGTGGTGCGGGCTTTCGTGGGGCACGGCGTGGGCGTGTATTTCCACGAGCCGCCGGACGTGCGCCACTACGGACGTCCCCATAACGGCCCGGTCTTGCAACCCAACATGGTCTTCACCATCGAGCCGATGATCAACCTCGGCGGGCCGCAGGTCAAAATCTTGGAGGATGAATGGACGGCCGTGACCACCGACGGCTCCCTTTCGGCCCAGTGGGAACATACGCTCCTTGTCACCGCCGCCGGCGTGGAGATTCTGACAGATGCCTGACGCGCGCCTATCATACCCCATCCTGGAATTTGACCCCTCTCCGGAGGCCATCATTGAACCCGGCCGGGAGATCGCGCCCCTTGCCAATGCCCCGGAGTGTTGCGTCCTCTGTTTCTTTCAGGATGTGATCACCGCCTTAGTTGAAACGGGGCGGGCTAAGGTCATCAGCGAGCGGTGTTCGGAGATTGGCAGTCACCCCGTCTACGAATTGGACGTGGAGGGGCGACGGCTGGCGTTGTTCCATCCCGGTATCGGCGCGCCCCTGGCGGGAGGCTTCTTGGATGAGCTGATCGCCCTGGGTTTCCGTAAGTTCATCGCCTGCGGGGGCGCGGGCGTGTTGGACTCGGAAGTGGCAGTGGGGCACATTGTGGTTCCCGACGTTGCCGTGCGCGATGAAGGCACCTCGTACCATTACCTGCCTCCGGCGCGCGAGGTGCATGCCAGCCCTGAAGCCATCACTGCTATTACGCGGGTGCTGGAGCGGCACGCCGTCCCTTACGTCGTTGGCAAAACGTGGACCACCGATGCCATCTACCGCGAGACGCCGGCCAAAGTGCAACGTCGCCGCGCGGAAGGCTGTATCACGGTGGAGATGGAAGCCGCGGCTTTCTTCGCCGTGGCGCGCTTTCGAGGCGTCATCTTCGGCCAAATCCTCTACGGCGGCGACGATGTCAGCGGCGCGGTATGGGATTCCCGCGATTGGCAAAAACGGGCTTCTGTGCGCGAGAAACTCTTCTGGCTGGCGGCAGAGGCGTGTCTGGAGATTGGGGATAGTGATTCGTGATTGGTGACAAGGCTCGCTAGAGGTTCTTCATAAACTCGTCAGGTCTTACCCCGGCTTGCCGCAGAATGCCCCGTAATGTGCCAGTCGCCAAGCAACGGCTCAGAAACGAGCCCTTGATGTCGTCCACAAATCGGCACTTTGGGGAAAGCCCCGACACATATCACATAGGCGCGGAGTGAGTAAGAATTGAGCAATAGCATAACTACCGCATCTGCCTCTCGGTGTATTGGTAGTAGTTGCACTCATCCAAGGCTTTGAGCGGGTTTGGTCCGATGACCTGTTCCCCGCCCAGCGCCTCATATTGCGCCTTGGTGATCCGCATAAATCGACAATACAAAGAGCCGTTTTCACCCCGACGTCGAAATCTGAGGCCATAGCCCTTTGCTATCTTGGTATCCCAAAGTGGGAAGAAGGAAGGCGCCAGCAAATGCAGGCACTTGGCTGTTCCGACTATGCCGACCACCTTCTCGAAATCCTGGAACAGGTCTACCACGGTTGGTTCATCCGTTTCCGAATAAGCTTGTATGGAGCGTTGTCGAAAACTCAAAATGATCGGTGCGTGGTGCTGGATCAAACATGCGATTTCCGCCACGTGTTTCTCATCGCATGTGGCGAAGAAGCGATAGTAATTCTTGTTCCAGGTCTTGAGAACCACGCCCAGTGCTTCAGCCACGCTTGGCCAAGACTTCTCAACTATTGCCCGATTCACCAGATCTCTTGCCTGGTAATAGAAGGAATCACGGTTCTTACGGTCTGCGCGGTGTCTACGTGCTGCTCTGACATCCTCAATTGTTGGTATATATAAATCCATCGGCCGTATCCTCCTCGGGTTTTTTATTGGATTCGCTTGTAATAGTTGATCAGACTGTTGGTTGAGGCAGCGTGACTAGCGACTTGCTCATCCCCTGTGAATTCCGGCAGGATGACCTTTCGGTCTGCGCCATAAGGCTCAATTTAGCGCGCGGACTTGCTCTTT
>JAUWHU010000425.1 GCA_030605705.1 Thermoflexia bacterium
GGCCGCCATCTTGCTGGCGCTGACCACGCCGTTGGGGGAGCAGGGATTGGTCGAGCGGTCCCCAGAGGGTGGGGTGGCGCGTCTTGAGCAGCGCTGGATACTCCAGCGGAAGCCCGTGGTGTGGGAGTTGTCTCTGGAAGGCGTCGCCGGTTTTTCGGTGGAGCGACAGACCTTTGCCGAGACCAGCGCCCGTGCTCGGACGTTGGCCCGTCTGTGGGTATTTCTGCCCCCGGAAGGCGACGAGCAGCAGCCGCGTATGCCGTTGACGAATTGGTTGGAAGTGAACGTCGTTCAGGCGTTAGGGCAATCCGTGACCCATGTGGCCCGTCGCCCGCTCCTGCCTTTCCTGGCGGATGGGTGTTAGTAGCCGCGATTTCCAAATCGCGCTCCTGCTGGACTGGCGAAAAAACGCACTATGGCAGAAGTGACACGTTTGCTCCCAAACGCTCTGAGCCCCCGTCCCCGGGGGCGGGTTGACGGGGAACTTGCCCAGGAGACGCCCCCGAGACGGGGGCTGGGAGCAGTGTAGGTGCGGCTTTTGCCCCAATGCGAAAAAGCACCCTCCCCCGGCACACTACCGGAGGAGGGTGTTTGTTTTCAGAAGATTGGCGACGCTACTACGGGAAGTTGCGCAGTACCAGCGGCAAGTAGATGTAGAAGTGGGCCTCGTCCACGGTGACGGTGGTGGTGGCGACGACGACACCGACGCTGTTAGTGGCGGTGATGGTCGCCGTGTAGACGCCAACGCTCGGATAGGTGTGCGTTTCCACCGCCCCGCTGCCGGCGTCCCCATCGCCAAAGGCCCAGGCGTAGGCCACGTTACTGCCGGCGGTGAGGGTGGCGGTGAGGGTGGTGGCATCCCCTAGTGTTGTCGGGCTGTCGTTGACGGCGGCAAGCCCGGCGATGGCCTCGTCCACGGTTACGGTGGTGGTGGCGACGACGACACCGACGCTGTTGGTGGCGGTGACAGTCGCCGTGTAGACGCCGACGCTCGGGTAGGTGTGCGTTTCCACCGCACCGTTGCCCATGTCCCCATCGCCAAAAGCCCAGGTATACACAACATTGCTGCCAGTGGACACAGTTGCGGTGAATGTCGTCGTTTCGCCGAGTAACGTTGGGCTATCGCTGGCTGCGCTCAGACCTGTGATCGCTTCTTCCATCGTGGGTACGGCTGTTGCCAGCGTCCAGTCGCTGAGTGCCGTAACGCCGCTCACGCGGACGCAGTTGCCAGACTCATCCACCGTGCCGCCCATCAACTGCCAGTCAGCTCCATCATACCGATAAGCAGTCAAATCGGGTTCATTCAGAGCGCCCAATTCGCTGTCGGTGTAGCAAAATATCAAGTCCAGATTGAGGCCGGTGTCAACTGCGGCGCTAATCGTCCAAGTTACCGACATTTCGCCTGTATCCGGGCTGCCGCCGCCGGGCGGAACACCCTCTTTGGTTACTGTGGTCGTCAGGGGGCTGGTGGAACCCAGTGTACGGGTTATGGTAACCATTGTTGCGCCGAAGGACACGGCCGTGTCCTCCGGCCAACTGCTATTCGTCGTACTCTCCAGACCTTGAATCTCAAACGAGCCAATGTCGCATCGGTTTATGCCTGTGTAAGCGTTGGGGCGGGCTTTGCCGCGCTGGTCTGTGGCCGGGCATTGCGTTGGATGTCCCGCGTCAATCGCCGGGCTACCAGGGGTAAGCGCGTGAGTGCGCGTGGAACCACCGTTATCCTGCAAACCGCCTAGCGATGGGTCCTCTCCCGTAATGTTACCCGTCGAATCCCCAGAGATCACACAGCCAGAAACGTCTTCCACCAGATTGTATCCCTGCGAATTGATACCGCCATTACAATCCGGGCCAGATACGCTGGCCGTATTGTTCGCCAAAATGCTGTTCATTAAATTGGTCGTTCCCACAGCGCGGATGCCGCCGCCGCTTTGGGAGGCGGCGTTATTGCTGATAGTGCTGTGATTGAGATGGGTTGTGCCCCCGGCATAAATGCCGCCGCCACTACCGCCAACCGTACTGCCTACTCCTAATTGGTTCCCGCTGATGGTGCTGGAATTCACAGTCAAGCTGCCGCTGCCGTGGTAAATGCCGCCGCCGTACCCACCATAGCGGCCGGTGCCAGTCTGGTTTTGGGCGATGGTACTGCTGTTGACGGTTAATGTGGCATCACTGCTATAAATGCCGCCGCCACTACCGCCATAAACGTATGAACCGCCGGTTCCGCTGTTTCCGGTTACGTTGCCAGACAGTTCTGTATTGGTGAGGGTGACGATGGCTGAGGGGATAGTGTTGGCCGTATTATCAATGTAAAGCCCGCCGCCATCGCCGCCTTCTCCGTCAACGGCCGTACTGTTGCCTGTCTTGTTATCCACAATATCACTATCGGTGATGGAAAGCGCATCGCTTACCGGATCAATGTAACACAGACCGCCGCCCACGCCGCCATTACGGCCGTTTCCCGTCTGATTCCCCTCGATAACGGTTTGATCAATGGACACGGCCCCGCGCGCATAAAAAATCGCCAACCCGCCGCATCCGCCGCCAGACCCATCGCCACTGGAACCAATACCACCAGAACCCGTCACATTACCGCTGATAAAAACGCGGGTCAAATCCAACGAGTTCCCGATAAAATAAATGCCGCCGCCATTTCCGCTAGAACCACCCAGGTTATCCCCCGTTCCGCCGGCACCCGTCGTATTTCCTTGGATAGTGCTGTCCGTGATGGTAGCGACAGTATTGTCAGCCAGATAAATACCGCCCCCGTAACCGCTTTGTCGGCCGCTTTGCCCGCTGGAGCCGTCGCCGCCATCACCGCTGCTGTTGTAGGCAATGGTACTGTTCGTAATTGATACCGTGTTGCCCCAAACGTAAACGCCCCCGCCCCCGCCGCCGTCCGTGGGCGTTGCGCCGCTGGTGCCGTCGCCGCCGTTATTGGACATAATATGCGAATTATTTAGGGTTAACGCGCCCAGACTGTAAATGCCGCCGCCAAAACCGCCACTAGAACCGCCGCTGCCCGCATCGTTGTAAGCTACGGTCACATTCTGCGTCGTCAAACTGCCCCCATTGTAAATGCCGCCGCCATCGCTGCTTATACCAGCACTAGAGTCAGGCGCTTTGCCATTGCGGATGGTAATGTCAGACATTTCGACTACTGTCTCCGCGCCCAGAATGTGGAAAACGCGGTCTATATCGTCGCCATCAATGAACACTCCACCCTGTCCTTGAATAATCAAATCATCGGTGATATCCAGATCGCCAGTGTCGGCATTGTCCTCGCCAACACCCGTCTGTGTCAAGATGTAAATACCCGTCTCAATGATGATTGTGTCCTGACCGGGTTGGGCGTTCGTTTCCTGAATGGCCGCTCGTAAGGAGCATCTGCCGAAAAAATCTTCACAATAACCATTGCCTGTTACGGTGTCATCCGTGTCCCCGGTGTAATCGACCGTAAACGCATATCCAGCTTGCGCGGCTGGCGGCTGTCCAAACAAGCCGATTAGGCCAATTGCCAGAACGATGGATAGTATCAGACGCTGCCATTTTGATTTTGTACCGTTGAATTTCATCTCTACTCCTCCTGTTCATTAGGTTTCTGCTCTATTATAGCACAACATTGGATACAATTGTTCAGCTCACTCAAGTTCCAAAAGTACATCACCTCCTCGCTCTTGATGTGCTTGATCTCACCCCGCCAGGTGGGGGGCGTCTGTTCCAGGTATTCGGCCCACACCCGCACGATAAAGGTCGCGGTGTGGCGGGGAAGATAATCTCTCACGTTGTCTCCTGAAGGGAAACAAAAATGCTATTGTCCATTGACGATAGCATACCATACACACCTTACTGTTTGCTTACTGATGTGAGCACCCTCCTCCGGCACACTACCGGAGGAGGGCGCTTGTTTTCAGAAGATTGATGATGCTACGGGTAAGCGCGTAAGACGAGGGGGAGGTAGATGAAGTAGCCGCTCTCCTCCACTGTCAGGACACCGTTGGCCGTGTTCACGTCTACCTGCAGCGCGGAGGTGGCGAAGTCGCGGCCATACTGGTCGCTCAGGCGTACTCCCGCCAGGTTCAGCGGCGACGTGCTGCCCACCGCTGCATCGTCCGTGGCGGTGAACTGCACCTCCACCAGCGCGCCTGACCCAGAGATCAAGCCGCCCTCGTGACCGGCTTTGGGTTTGAGCGAGATTTTGGCCTGCCCCGCGACGGGGACATTGAGTTCCACGTCGAAGTTCGCGCTCAACGTGGTGGCGCGTGCTCTGGTGGCGGTGGCGATGAAGGGGTCGTAGTTTAGGGTGATGTCGGCCCCGGCCAGGTTGGCCGCATCGTCAATGCTCAATGCCACCCAATCGCTACCGCCTTCGGGAAGCGTGGCAGCCGTTGGGGCGCTGATGCTGACCGCATCCGCCTGAATCAAAGAGAGGGCGTTCAGTTGCGCGGCGGTGGGGAACAACGGCAGGCCGGCTGCCAGACGCATGATCAACGCCGCGTCGGCGGAATTGATGCGCCCGTCGCCGTTCATGTCCCCCGCGGCTTCCTGCTCTGGAGTGGGGATGATATTGCCCACGGCGATCTGCAGTGCCAGAGCGGCATCGGCGTGGGTCACATCCCCGTCGCCGTTCAGGTCGCCCAGGATGAAGCCAGCCTGCACGGTGAAGATGCCCACGTCGGTCAAGTCCAGAGGCACAGGGTTGACCAGGTCGCCGCAGTCGTAGAAGAAGGTGCCGGTCACCTGAAACTCCAGGTCGCTGGTGTCACCGCTGCTGCCGGCGACGTCGAAGAGCACGTTGAAGAGTGTGCCTTCACCATACAGCATCTCCCCCGAAGCGGTCGCGATGACCGCTCGCACCACGCCTGGCGCACTGACGTTCTTGGCCCAGACATAGTCCGCCGTCAGCGGAGTCGAGTACACGTTGGTGGCGGTGAGCACGGTCTGGTCGTAGGTGACGTAGATATCCACCGCACACATCTCGATCCCATCGGCGTTGGCGATGTTCACCGGCAACGTAACGGTCATACCCGTTGTGCCGTAGGAGTCGGGGATGAAGAGCTTGACCTGGCCAAAGACGGCGAAGGCGACGTTGGAGGGGATGCTCTCGCTGACGGTGTCCGCAGCGGTCAGGTAGTAGTAATAGGTGCTGCCGGTGGTGAGGCTGGAACTGTCCAGGTAGCGGTCGCCGGTGACGAGCCCCGGGTTGATCTGGACCCAATAGGCGCTATCTGATGTGGGGGTATAGACAGTGGAGCGGTAGACGTTGTAGCTGGTCAGGCTCGGGCTGGTGCTGGGGTTCCAGGTCAGTTCGATGGACTCCACGCCTGGCTGGGCTTGTAGATTCGTGGGAGGCAGAAGGGGCATCTGGCCGGGGCTGCCGATGAGCAGGGTGGCGTCGGCCACAACCACTGTTTTGCTGGCGTCCTGCACGCCCATGCGCACGGTCATCTGGTTGAGTGTATCTATCGTGGTCCCTGGTTGCCCCCGGCTGCTGAAAACCCCATCGCCGGCAGTCTCATCAGGCGAAGTTCCCACGTCGTTCGCAGCGTGGTAAAAGTAGGCCGGGCAATCATAGCCCCCATGTTCCAGCACACCATCTAACAATTCATCAGTGCTGGTGCGCTGGATGTCTGCCAGACCTTGAGGGTCGCTGATCTGGGAGGTGAGGATGACTCGTGCGCTGGAGTCGCCACGGGGCATGGCTGCCGGATCAAAGGCGATGTTGTGGATGGTGGGCGCGTCGGGCGCGGCTGTGGGGTCGTTGAGGAAGCCGATGTACAGTGCATCACCGCAACGGAAAGTGACCCGGCGGCCATTGTTGCTGATGTCCGCGTCATGGACTGCTGCAATAGTGATCGTGCCGACGTTCCATGCGGGGAACAGATCAAGCCGGCCCGAGCCGTCTGTATTGGTCACTCGTCCGCCATTGGCCCCGTCGTCATAGTAGAACATCTGGCTGCCATCGTAGGTCAGGCCGAGTCCGCCAAAGTTCCAGCCCGTCGTTTCCAGCACGATTTGGTTGCTACCGTCAGAGCCGATGGCGTAACGCTTGTAATTTGCTGTATAGGCGATAGTCGTGCCATCTCCACTGATTGCCAGGTTAGATTTCCCGTAGCCGGTGTTGGTTAGTTGGGTGTAACCGCCTCCGTCTTTTACGAAAACTTCCGGCCGGTCACGAAAACCGCTATCCCAATAGCCATACAGAGCGAAGGCAATTGTGCTGGCGTCAGCTGAGATAACGAATTGACTCACCTGGCGGCCAGGATAGCCGTTGAGGGTCACTTCCGTGTCCTCGATGATCTTCGCCGGCGCGCCGCCGGCGTGCCCTACTCGCCAGACGTCTCTGTCGTTGATGCCGCTATCCAAAAAGTAAACGTACTCTCCATCGGCGGTGGTCTGGATTTCCGCGGCGCTGGCAATTTCGGCGTAATCTGTCGTCTGGAAAATCTTGGTGGCCGTTCCGCCTTCTACTTTGTACACCCAGTCCGTAGCACCGAAGGGAATCTTGACGGCCCGGAAAAAGGCTCTGGAGCCGTCCTGGTCTATGGTCAATTCTTCGACCCAGCGCCCATCGAGATCGGGTAGCGGGATCTGTGTCAGATCGCTGCCATCGGCATCCACGGTGTAGAGAACGGGTGTGTTTGTAGCATCAATCCAGCCAGAGAAGATTAGTTTCTCGCCGTCACCGCTCATGGCAGAATAAGTGATATTGGCACCGATACTGCCGTCATTTGCCAACTGGTCGTAGATCGCGTAAAAGGTAAAGTTGCCGGTTGACAGTGAGGTGGGGCTGGAGGAGGAATTGAAGCCGGAAGAGTCCGGCGGGTCGTCAAAGTAGCGGGCATCACCGTCGTATAGTTGGGCAGTTTGAGCCATCACTCCTACCAGCAAGGCAGCCAGCAGCAGACTCGTTACGATTAAGTTTACTGTGCGTTTCATTTCAGACACTCCTTTCTTCTGTGAGTCGTTCTTCCTGTGGATCGAGATTGGTTCGGTTTGCTCACGACTTTTTGTGCATACGCCCTCCTTGTCCTCACTCCCGGTTTCTCATCACTAGCCTTTCGACAGAGCTCCGGGCGGATTTACCTCAGAACCAGCGGCAGGTACACCCGCTTCGTCTCTCCCATCACCGCAAAGAGCGTCATGTGATCTGGATGAGCAGTGAGGCGGTTTTTTGCCATGTCCACGCTGCTGGTCTCCAGCACCCACTGGCCTCCGTCCCACCAGTACAGCCCCAGGGTGTCCTCAATAGCGCCCCCTTTCTCCGCGTCTGTGTAGTTGATGGTGATGAGGTAGGATGAGTTGAAAGTGGTCACCGGCGTGCCGGTGCTCAGGGTGGCGGCCGGGAGGTCGAAGAAGCGCACCCCAAAGAGGTCACCCGTTGGTAGCGGAGTGGTCGCGGTGGTGTAAGTCACCACCGTGGCCTCATCCACCCAGTTTGCAGGGAAGTCAAGTTCTACGCTGTTGTCAGGCGCGTCGAGTGATCCGCCATACCAGGGAGGCCCAATGATCGTTGACACGGTGATTGGTGGCGGCGACGGCAGCGGCGGCGGCTCGGCACCGTAGTTGACCTGGACAACCATCACGCTGCTGCCCACTGTCAGGTAAAGCTGCCGGTGGTAGGGATCAAAGACCATGCCGCGTAGGCCGTCGTATTCGTCATAGTTTGTCATCAACTGCAGCGTATCCACAACTACCCCGTCGTAGATGAGGTGGAGATACAGACCGTCATCAGGGTCATAGCTCCCGTAGTGGTCAATGGTCGCTACAAAAACCCGCTGGGGGTCGTACCAGTCAACATACACATCGTAGAGGTCACCGTAGGTCAACTCTCTTACCCGCGCCAGTTGGTTAGCTGTGGTGTTCACCTCAGCGATGTATCCGGTTTCAAATGACTGGTTCCCGGTGGCGGCGTAGAGGATATCGCGGGACCCGGCCATGGCAATCCCCTGACAACCACCGATGCCGCACTTGGCTTCATCCAGGTTCACATCTGAAAGAGCGACAACGTCCAGATCCTCCCCCGGATGATTGAGCTGTAACACTCGAAGCCCATAGTCTGACTCATGGTTCTTGTCGGAGATGTAGAGGATGTCGGTGCTCGTGAGATCATCCACGGCCAGCGTCTCGTGCTGCGTTTCCAACGCCAGTGAGTTGCCCGGATTCGTCTCCCACGAGGAACTCGATACCGGAGCCCTGTAGGAGTGGCGTTGCACTTGGGCCGCAGCGGTACCCGTCGCGTTGAGGTCCACTACGTCAATGTTGCCCTCTGGTGTGTTATCAACGATCAATCGCCCAGGGTTGTTCTCTTCCGACAGCGGTTGCTTGAAAGTCACGCCATCAATATCATAGTGCTCGTCCGCCGGATTCTGTGGATCGGCATTGTAGCTCTCGTTGGCGGAGAAGCCGCCGAGAGTTGCACGCCGGCCGATGATGCTCACCCATGCCTCGTTCCAGGTGTTGGGATAAGTCCCACGGCTTTGTGTGCTCAAGACGTAAGTGTGTTGATGCTCGCGATCGTAGACCATCCAGCCTTCCCAGTCAGTGGTCGGCAGCGCGATCTCGTCGGCGGCCGGCGTGAGCGTGTCGCCATCTATGAAGCGCACCTTCCCCGGCCCACTGCGATCGTAGAAGATAACGTCGTTGCGCCCAACGTAACAGTCCACGACGATGGCGTCGGGCTGGCCGCCCACCTCAATGGTTTTCAATAACGTCAGGGGTTCATCTTCCTGGGCCTGGCTCTGCGGCGGCGTCAGCAGGCCGCTTGCCAACATTCCAAGAATCAAGCATCCAAATGCGAACCACACAGAGCGTTTCATTGTCCTTTCCTCCTTTC
>JAUWHU010000220.1 GCA_030605705.1 Thermoflexia bacterium
CGGAATGAGCACCACGTCACCGCGTCGGAACGCCATATTGTTCTCTCCAGTTATCGTAGATGGCATCTTCAGCGTTGTCCCAATCCTTCTGGAATGCCGCCAAGCCCCTGGCCGACCAGTCTGTCTCCTCACTCAGTTCACTAACCAGGACACTTTCCAGCAATAATTTAGCCAACGCCAGACGTTCCATAACCGTCAGATGTCTGGCCTCACCAAACGCTTCTGCTACTTGAGAAGGAACTGTCATCATTTTAATGCCTGCTGTCATTTCCTCACCTCCATAATGACTTGTAGTAACGACTTTAGTCGTTCAGCGCCACAGGCGACTGAAGTCGCTCCCAGTTACCAATCACCAGTTACCAGTCACTAGAGTTGTTCCTCAATAAAAACGGTGAGCTTTTGGACACGGATATCACAGATCAACACGGATTTTTCCTTGTTTTTTACAAAAATATCCGTGTAATCCGTGAAAATCCGCGTCCCATTTCCGGTTTCGTTTATTCGGGAACAACTCTACTAACTTATTTTCAAAACAGATACAACCAAAGTATAACTCCAAACCAAAACCTCGTCAATCTCACTGTATTGCCCCCCATCAAGTCGCGCGATTTGGAAATCGCGGCTACGCAACGGCGTCGCTCTTACAAGCACGCCAGCCCCACGCCTCGCCACCAGAGGCCACTTGATGTATAATCTCTGCCATGAAAACGAAGCTCATTGACACGCATGTACATTTATACAGTCACGCCTACGCCGCCGACTTGGGCGCGGTGTTAGCGCGAGCGGCGGAGGCGGGGGTCGTCACGTGCATCGTGCCGGGCACCACACTGGAAGATAGCCGCGCTGCCGTCGCCTTAGCCGAGCGCCATGCGCTCTACGCCGCTGTGGGCATCCATCCCACCGAGGCGGATAATCTCACCTCGCAGGCGCTGGATGAGTTGCACGCGCTGGCCCGGCATCCGCGCGTCGTCGCCATCGGCGAGATCGGGCTGGATTACTATTGGCCGCGCCAAACCAAACGTGACTGGCCTTGCGCCGCCCCATCCCGACAGCGAGAGGCGCTGCAGGCGCAGCTCGAATTAGCCGCCGAGCTCCACCTGCCTGTCATCATCCACGACCGGGAGGCCCATGAAGACACGCTGGAGATCCTGGGGGTATGGGTCGCGGGAGGAGCTAGGCGCACCGGCACACTGCACGCCTACGATGGCGGCCCGGAGCGGCTGGCTGCCGTGCTAGAGCTGGGTTTCTACATCGGGATGGATGGCCCCATCACCTACCGCAAGTCGCCGGAACTGCAGGCCGTGGCCCGCCAGGCGCCGTTGGAGCGACTGCTGCTGGAAACCGACGGGCCGTATCTCACCCCAGCCCCTCATCGCGGGCAGCGCAACGAACCGGCTTACCTGCTCCTCATCGCCCAACGCATCGCCGAGCTGCGTGGCGTGCCCGTGGAAGCTATCGCTCAAACTACATCAGCCAACGCCCGGCGGCTGTTCGGGATTGGCAAGGAGAATCAAGAATGAAGAATTGAGAATGGAGAATGGAGAGTCGAGAGTCGTGAATCTAAAAAATGGTATAATAGCAGCATGACACAGCACACAGGTCAGATGCAGATAAACGAACTACAGTACCGCGCTCTGCTACGAGAAGAGCTCCGGGCCGCCCAGGCCCTGATGTTGAAAAGCCACAGCAATCTGCCCGCCAATGTCACCCAGGCGTTCGATTGCATCATCAACAGCGGCGGGAAACGCCTGCGCCCGGCGCTGGTGCTCCTTTCTGCCCACCTCTGTCACGCTGACCTGGAACGCGCTCTGCCGCTGGCCGCCGCCGTGGAAATGCTGCACACCGCGACGCTCATCCACGACGATTTGATTGACCATGCCCTGGTCCGGCGCGGCGCGCGCACGCTCAACGCTCAATGGCCGCCGTCCGCGACGGTCCTGGCAGGCGATCTGGCCTTCGCCTGGGCTGCTACGCTGGCTGCCCGTGTACAGGATCTTACCATGATGGATCGCTTTGCGGCGACCCTGGAAACTATCTGCTACGGCGAGCTCAACCAGATGTTCAAAGGACGCGGTGTCATTCCCACCATCGAGGAATATCGCCAACGCATTTTCGCCAAGACGGCGTCTCTCTTCGCCCTCGCCACGGAAGCCGGGCCCCTCTTAGCCGGTTCTCCCCAGGCTGAAATCGAGAATCTGCGGCGTTTCGGCAAGCTGTTGGGCATGGCCTTCCAAATCGCCGACGATGTCCTGGATTTCATGGGTGACGAGGCGACACTGGGCAAGCCCGTCGGCAGCGACCTGCGGCAGGGACTCATCACGCTGCCCCTGCTGTACTACCTGGAGGAACACCCCGCCGACCAGCGCATCCAGGCGTTGGCGCAGACTCCTCCCGACGAGGCGCATCTTCAGGCATTGATCGCCGATCTGCGCAGCTCCCATGTCGCCGCCCGCGCCATGTCCACGGCAGAGGGCTACATCCACGAAGCCCTGGACATCCTACAGCCCTATCCCCCCGGCCCCTACCGCGCGGCGCTGGAAGAGATCGCGGTCTTCACCACCCGCCGCCGCTATTAGATGATGGAGTCCCGGCCCCCCACCCTCTCGGTCATCATCGTCAGCTGGAACGTGCGTGAGCTGTTGCGCCGCGCACTCGCGTCGCTCTACGCCTCGTGGGAAGACCGTCCGGGGCTAGAAATCATCGTGGTGGATAACGATTCCAACGACGAC
>JAUWHU010000214.1 GCA_030605705.1 Thermoflexia bacterium
GCTGCGGCGTAGGCTTCGCGGATCAGGTCTACGCCGGCGAAGGCCATCACCAGCGCCAGGAGGCTGCTGCGGGGCAGGTGAAAGTTGGTGATCATGGCATCCACCACACGGAATTGGAAGCCCGGCGTGATGTAGAGGTCGGTGAAGCCCTCGTAAGGAGCGAGTGCGCGCCAGGGGCAGGTTCCGTCAGGGGCTTGCAACAGGCCGTGGCGCGCGGCGGTCTCCAACACGCGCATACTGGTCGTGCCCACGGCGATCACGCGCCGGCCCATCACTTTCGCCTGGTTGATCTGCGCCGCGACCTCCGGTGTGAGACGCGCCCACTCGCGGTGGATCTGGTGCGCCGCTAACGTCTCTTCCGTGATGGGGCGGAAGGTATCCAACCCCACATGCAGGGTGACGAAGGCGAACTGCACACCCTGGTCGCGCAGCGCGAGCATCAAGTCGGGAGTGAAGTGCAAGCCGGCGGTGGGAGCTGCCGCGCTCCCCGGCGTGCGCGAATAGATCGTCTGGTAGCGCTCCGGCTCGTCCAGCGGCTTGTGGATGTAGGGCGGCAGGGGGATGATGCCGATCTCGTCCAAATGCGGCTCCAGCGGTTCGGAGAAGGCCAGTACCCGCGCGCCGCGCTCGCCGGTCTCCGTGATCTCGGCGGTGATGCCGGTAGGCTCCTCACCGCGCCACAAACGGATGCGAGTGCCAATGCGCGTGCGCGCGCCGCCCACCAGTGCGTGCCAACATCGCTCGTCTAAGGGGCGCAGCAACAGGAGCTCCACTTTGCCGCCCGTCGGCTCCTTGCGCCCGAAGAGACGCGCCGGAATGACGCGGGTCTCATTCGCCACCAGCAGATCGCCGGGGCGCAGATACGCGCCGATGTCGTGGAAAATGCGGTGTTCCAGTTCTCCTGTAGCGCGGTGGATGACTAAGAGCCGGGAGCTATCCCGTGGTTCCACCGCTTCTTGCGCGATGAGCTCTGTGGGGAGCGGGTAATCGAGTTCGGAGGTTTTCATCACGAATGGCCCCCCTGAAAAAGTCGGCTCTTTGGGAATTCGCGTGGTCGAGTCAAAATTAACCACGGATTTCACGAATTAGCACGGAAAAATAGAAAACTCTGTGTCCTCCGTGGTAAAATTCCTGGTTTTTTCAAAGACTCACGAATGGCGTCTGACGCTTTCCAGATTCCCGCGACTACTTCACTGGGGCAGCAAGACCTCGCGCAGCTCCGGCGCGTAGGCATCTAACAGCTCCGGGGTGATGGCGTTGCCTTTCGCGACAGCCGCGTAGAGGTCGGCGCTGGGACGCGGGGTGCGTTCCCCTGTCTCCGGGTCCAGGCCGATGAGGCCGAAACGCTGTGTCCAGCCGTCGGCCCACTCGAAGTTGTCCACCAGCGTCCAGTGATAGTACCCTTGGATGGGGAAATTTCCCTGCAGCACTCGCCACAGCCGGTGCAGGTGCAGCAGCAGTGCGCGGGGGCGCTGGTCGTCGTCGCTGTCAGGGATGCCGTTTTCGGTGATGTAGATGGGGATTCCCAGGCGAGCCATACGTAGCAGCGCGCGCTCAAGACCCTCCGGGTAGAGTTCCCCGTAGCCGCCATCCAGGAGTTCGGCGTCTGGCGCGTGGGAGAGCCGCCCGTAAAGAGTGTCTCGCGCCCCGCAATCGAAGGAGACCAACGCGCGGGTGTAGTAGTTCAAGCCGATCCAGTCCAACGTGTGGTGCAAGGACCAGGCCGGGCCGAAACCCAACGGCAGAGTCCACCAACCTTTCCACACGGCATTGAGGATGCTGCGGTTGAAGCTCAGATCCAACCCCCCGGCCGCCAGCCGATCCAGGAGATTGCCGGGCTTGGCGGGATCGAAAATGTGCAGGTTGTGGGCCAATCCCACGCGGGCCGCGGGCTGGAGGCGATGAATCGTGCGATAAGCCACGCCGTGAGCCCGGAGAAGATGGCGCAGCACGATCCGCATAGCTTTGAAATCCTGTTGCCCCGGCGGGAAAAGCCCTTGCAGGTAGCCCATCACGGCGTAGACGTTCGGCTCGTTGATGGTACACCAGAGGGTCGTCTGTTCGCCCAATGCTCTGACGACGCGCTCCACGTAGCGATCAAAGTAGGCGATGGCCCCGATGTTCAGCCAGCCGCCTTGCTTTTCCAGCCAGAGCGGGTTGGAGAAGTGATGCAACGTGACCATTGGCTCCAGGCCACGTTCCAGCAGCCCCTGAAGCATCTCACGGTAACGTTCCAGCGCGTCCTCGTCGAACTTGCCGGGTTCAGGTTCCACGCGGCTCCACTCGATGGAGAGCCGCAGGGAGTTCAATCCTAATGCGGCGGCGCGATCAAAGTCCTCCTCGGCATGCTCCCACCAATCGCAGGCCCGGCCGGCCTGGTGCCCTTGCTTGATGCGCCCGGTTTCCTGTTCCCAGGCCGCCCACTGGTTATTTTCGTTGTTTCCCTCCACCTGGTGGGAGGACGTAGCGACGCCCCACTTGAAATCCGGTGGAAAAGTATAGGTTGCATTGGGCATGGTATTTCTCCTTGTGAGACGGTGATTGGTGACTGGGTGCGCCCCAGCATTTCAGCGTCTCAGCGTCTCAGCGTTTTAGCGACTTCGCGGTTATCCTTACGTCTACGACGGAACACGCAACACGAAATCCGAATCTTCAGACCTCTAGCTGTGGCCGGTCTCTGACCGCGCCACAGATGGGGCTGGTAATCGGAGTAATCCATTCAAGCGTACCACGGCCTCATCCACCGTCTCCACCAGGGTGGGATACGCGAGCACGTTCCGCCCTATCTCGCTGTGCCGGCCCAGGCTCTGGACCAGCGGCGGCCATTGTTCCCCCACCAACAGCAGCGGCTTGACGGGCCGGTTCGTGTAGGCTGTGGTCTGCGCCACGTTCCAGGCGAGAATGACCTCGGCCAATGTCCCGATCCCGCCCCAGGTGGCGATGAAGGCGTCCCCTTCCTCTAACATCAGGCGGAGGCGCAGGTGCAAATCGGGAGTGTGATGACTTTCGTGGAGCCAGTGGTTGGGACGGGCGTCGGGAAACTCGTCGGTGGTGTAGCCGATGACGTGCCCGCCGGCCTGGTAAGCCCCTTTGCTCACGGCGCCCATAACGGCGTCGTAGCCGCCGGTTCCGACGGCGTAACCCGCTACGGTCAACAAGCGTCCCAGCCGTTCGGCGGCAGCCAGATAACGCGGTTCCTGCGTGCGGGAGCTGCCGAAGACCACCACTAAAGGTTGAGACATCGTTTTCTCCTATGAAAGATCTCAACGCAGAGACGCAGAGGGCGCTGAGATTTTCGCAATTTGTAATTCCAGGTTACCAATACTAGGGCCGGCACGGGCATACCTGCTCCTTTACATCTCCACCGGGCAAGCGGCCAGGCCGATGAAGCCGGGGCCGACGTGCGAGCCGATCACCGGCCCGGTCTCGTGGACGAAGAAACTCGCACACGCGAAGTTTTGTTGGACCTGTTCCGCAAACGCGGCGGCATCCTCAGGACACAGGATATGGGTGACGGCGGCGTGAATGGGGGCCGTCCCCACCCGCTTGCGGGTTTCCTTGATGATCTGTCGCAGACCACGTCTGCGGGTGCGCGCCAGGGTCAATCCTTCGATTTTGCCCTCGTTGAGGTACAGAATCGGGCGCACGTTCAGCATTGCGCCCAAGAACTTGGCCGCGCCGTTGATCCGGCCGCCCTTCACCAGATAGTCCAGATTTTCCACCATGAAGATCGCGCTGTAATTTTGGAGGATCTGGTGGATGAGGGAGACGGCCGCAGCCCGGCTGGCGCCCTGCTCCAGGGCCTGCGCCGTAGCCTGCAAGACGAGCGCCAGCGCGCACGTTGTCACCTGCGAATCCACGACGGTGATGCGATCGGGAGCGACCTCCTGCGCGGCTATTTGAGCTACGAGGGATGTGCCGCTCAACCCCTCGGAGATGTGAATGGAGAGCACTTCATCCCCATTCTGGACAAGCTGTTCGTAGAGCCGGATGAATTCACCGGGAGTCGGCTGGCTGGTGGTGGGGGCCTTCTCGACCCGCTCCAGTTCCTTGTAGAAGATTTCCGGCGAGATTTTATCCTCGTCTATGCTCTGGTTGCCTATGCTGACCTTGAGAGGAACGGTATGGATGCGCCAGCGTTCTAACATGGCCGGCGGTAAATAAGCTGTGGTATCCGTCACCAAGTGAATCATAAGTTCCCTCCGTACAAAATGAATATAAATAAAGCCCCGGATGGCGAACCGGGGCGTGTAGGGAAAGGGGAAAGCCAGGAATGATAATAATTTATAAAATTGGGTGGTATTTCCCCCGACCCCGCTGACGAAAAATAGTCGCTGACTGCATTATAGTGTATTTGAGGCAGATGACAATAACCGGCGCGATTTTTTCGGGTGGTGAAATTCTTGGTTTTTTCAGTAGTAGGTTGTCAACCGTAGTTTGATGGATAATTTCGCTTGCCGGCAGCCATTTTTATTCGTCAAATCAGCCTCGACAAAACAGTAGACTCAGTCACAAACTGAACTCAAGGTAATAAACTCTTTGACTGGTAGGATCGTACCAAAGAACCCAATAATAGTCGTTATCTTGATTGCTCTTCCAATATGGCGTTAAATCCTCAATATCTGCCTCATTCCACCAGGGAAATTCATAGCTGATTCCTGTCCACGTTGTTTTCAATTCCTCCTGTCCCAAACCTAAGTCCGAAACGATTTTATCAACCGTTTCCTGGTTCGCCTGAAATCCAAGTTGATACGTTACGTCAGCCCCTAATTCATCGGCAAAATAATACAAATCGGATACTGACGTTGGAACGGCGAAACCAAAATGACGTTCAAATCCTTTTTGGTTAGGCGAGGTATCGGGTTTATCATGGTCATAGTTGGTACAGGCAAGCAGACTCAAAACTATAGCCGCAATACTCATAAATCGGATTAGTATGGCTTTCATTTGTCCTCCTAAAACCTGTGTGCGTAACGTGGGATCAGGTATTCGTCCGCATGGGTCGCCCCCGGGGAGCGCGAAGCCTACCCGGCGGGGTACGGGGGCTGGGAGCGGGTATAGTAACGACTTCAGTCGCTGAACGACTAAAGTCGTTACTACGGGCAAAATTGCCAATATCCAATATGGGCGACGTAGTGGCGAAATCCTTTTCGCGCAGCCAGAGCGCGCTTGGGAAATCGCAGCTACTTGCTACATAAAACAAAAACCTTAGCGTCTTTGCGCCTTGGCGACTTTGCGTTAAAAAATCCGTGTTTATCCGTGAGAATCCGTGTCCCAAAGTCCGGCAAAGAGCGCGCCTGAGAAAGCATTGTCATTCCGAGCCAGGGCGACGCGCAGCGCGCGGAGCACGCCAGCGAGGAATCTCTAGCGTCTCTGAGAATTTTAGGGCGGAAGTGGCAGATTCCTCGCAGGCGCGTCGCTAGCGCTCCGCTGGCTCGGAATGACAACCGGTGGGGAGGGACGTAGGCCAGGGGAGCGGGAAGCGATGTAGCCGCGAAACCCTTTCCGCGCAGCAAAAGCGCGCTTGGGAAGTCGCGGCCACTTGCTACGTAAAACAAAAACCTCAGCGTCTTTGCGCCTTGGCGACTTTGCGTTAAAAAATCCGTGTTTATCCGTGAGAATCCGTGTCCCAAAGTCCAGCCAGAGCGCGATCAGCGG
>JAUWHU010000312.1 GCA_030605705.1 Thermoflexia bacterium
TAAGCCGCCCCCCCAAGGTGCGGCCCCATTCCGATGGGGCTGCGGCGCAGTGGGGCGAGCGCAGCGGAGCCGTGCGTCTGCGCACGGGGTCGGCTTCATTTAACTATGTAGTATACGGAAAATTTTCCGCATAAGCCCCCACGACCAATTTCCGTAAAATCACCCTCTGCGGTATCTTATACGGGATTTATGCCGTATAAACCCGTCCTGGAGAACTTTTTGCCGAAAACTAGCAATGGGGTAAAATACCGAATATGGCAGATTGTGCCATACTCGGCCTGAACTTAATTCAGTATACACGCTTTTTTCTTGCGTGTCAACACTTAGATAAAAGAAAAATACGTTTCGGAATTAAGGCAAGTAAAGTAACTGGATGCGGCCTAGCGTGTTGCTGCGTAGCGCGGGGACTTTCTGCAATCCTACGGCCTCGCAGACCATAGGGCCTGCCAAGTGAAACGCACCCTCGGTAAAATAGGCAGGCAGTACACGTTGGCACAGAGTTTTCTTATTTTTTTCTCCGTGCCCTCCGTGGTGAAAATGACAGCGGGCGTGATGCCCCCCCTACCCGCGCTCCAACGGCAGGATCAGGCAAGTCGGCCCCCCGCTGCCTTTGACAAACTCCGACAAATCGAGTGGGTGTACCGTGAACCCGGCTTCCGCCAGCGATGCGATCGCCGCCGTGTTGCGCCGTTCCGCGATGACCTCCCCCTCCCCTAACGCGATGACATTGCCGCTGATGAAATCTGCCGTGGGCGCGGTGATGACGTCGAAACCGGCGAAGAACCCCGCCGGAAAGACGCCGTCGCACGCGAGCACCCGCCCCTCCCCCACCACGCTCATCATCCCGCCGATGTGGAGAGAGGGCGCAGCGACGTTGACTACGCGAATCCCGTAGCCCATCCTCGCCAGTAACGCGGAAATCTGCCGGACACCCGCGTCATTCGTGCGCGTGGAACGCCCCACGAAGGCCACCGCGCCCGCCAAAATCACGTCCCCGCCCTCGACGGTACCCGGCGGCGAGATGCGCCCCACCTCCGGCGCGCCCAGCTCCTGGAGCGCGGCAGCCATCCACGCCTCCTCGCCCCGCCGCGCCGGCAACCCCATCCGCAGACGAATGAAACCCTCCGGCGTGACCAGGGCCGTATCCTGCGTAAAAACGCTGTTGGGATGGCCCGGCAATTCCGACAACGCGATCACCTCCGCGCCGCAGGCCGCTAACGTTTCCCGCAGTGCGCGATGCTGCGCCTGCGCCAGCGCCCGCTCCGCCCGCGCAGTGATATTCTGCGCCGCCAGATCAGCCACGCGAAAATACTCCACCTGCGGGGGACAAACCACGAAAGATAGTACCACGTCTTGCGTATTGCGTGTTACGTTTCCGCCTGACGTTTGACGTTCAACCTTCAACTTCCTAACTTTCAACTTTCAACCCTTATTTAACTCAAGTTGCCACCTGGACAGATGAAGAGCATTTGGACACGGATTTCACGGATCAACACGGATTTCTTCTTGTTTTTTACAAAAATATCCGTGTAATCAAATCCGCGTCCAATTTCTGGTTCCATTTATTCAGGAACAGCTCTTATTTTTTCTCTGTGTCCTCTGTGTCTCTGTGGTGAAATTCCTGGTTTTTTCAGTAAACTCTAGCTATCTCTGCATCTCTGCGCCTCTGCGTTAAGATGGACGACCAACGCGGCAGTACTGTACTCCGGGACGAGCTGCGCCGCCGCCGTCAGCTCCATCCCCAACGCGGCAACCGGCAGCAAGCGGAACAGCACGCGATGACCCTCCAGGTCTGGGCAGGCGGGATAACCCCACGAATAGCGTTTGCCCTGTCCCTCAGACAATCCCAACTCGCGGCGGATACGCCGGTGCAGCCAGGCGGCGGTCGCTTCGGCGGCCTGCGCCGCCAGCCCGTGGACAAAATACGCCTCGCTGTACGCGCCCGCGTCCTCCAATGCCCCGTAACGTTCCGTTGCCCCATCACCGACCGTCACCACCTGCAAGGCAACCACGTCCACCACCCCGCTTTCCACAGAGGCAAAATGGTCAGCCAGACACCCACGCTTCCCACGGGGGAACGCGAACCGCGCCAGCTCCCGCCGGGATGCACCGGTGACGGCGTCCGGCGCGTAGATCAACAGCTCGTCCCCCTGCGACTGCGCCGGGAAGTAGCCGTAGACCGCTTGCGGTTTGAGGTATGCCCCCGCCTCAGGCCACATCGCCGCCAGCCGCGCCTCGAACTCCGCCCGCAGCGAGTCCCACTTCGCGCCCGTCGCCCCGCGCGCGCCCCACCCCACCCGAAACAACGACTTGCGATCCAATAACGGGAAAATTTCTTCCAGGGGAATCGCGTCTAACACGCGCGGCCCCCAAAACGGCGGCGCAGGGACCAGTCTCCCTCCTTCAGCTGTGGCCGGGATAGCTGTGGCCGGCCGCAGGCGAAGTGCTGGCGGGAAGCGCCGCGCAGCAGACCTGCATGTCTGCGATCTCCTGACCGCGCCACTGACCGAGCCACAAACTGGCGGCGTGAACATCACGATGTGCTTGAGCACCTGCAACGCCTCGAAAGCGTCCTTGCAATAGTAAACCCCGCCCCGGTAGAGCTCACCGCCCTCCGGCAGCGCGATACGCCGCGCGAACTTCTCGTT
Organism: Thermoflexia bacterium; assembly: GCA_030605705.1. Taxonomy (GTDB): domain Bacteria; phylum Chloroflexota; class Anaerolineae; order B4-G1; family SLSP01; genus JAUWHU01. The sequence goes on from JAUWHU010000312.1 coordinate 2,649, forward strand.
GATCGCCGCGCCGCCCACCAGCACCGGGATACTCAGACCGCGCCGCTGCAACTCCTCCACCACCCGCTGCATCTGCCGGCTCGTCGCCACCAGCAGCGCGCTCAAGCCGATGGCGTCCGCGCGCAGTTCCACCGCCCGCTCCACGATCACGTCCGCCGGTACCTGCTTGCCCAGGTCATGGACAGTGTAACCATTGTTCGCCAAAATCGTCCGCACCAGATTCTTGCCGATGTCATGCACATCGCCGAAAACCGTCGCCAGCACCACCACGCCCCTGGACACCCCCTCCGCGTGCTCGAGGTACTGCTCCAAATGCGCCACCGCCGCTTTCATCGCTTCGGCGGATTGTAGAACAAACGGCAGGATCAGCTCCCCGGATCCGAAGCGGTTGCCTACTTCCTGCATCGCCGGGAGCAGCAGGGTGTTCAGGATTTCAAGGGGCGTGTGCGTTCCTAAGCAAGCTTCTACACGCGCCTCAATGTCCGCACGGCGACGGTGCAGCACAGCGTCGTACAACCCTGCCTCGGGCGAGAAAGACTCGGTTTCAGCACCGGCAGGCTGCTCCACAAACCCCTCGAAATGGGTGATATACCGCGCCAGCGCGTCGGGGCGGCGATTGAAGATGAGATCGTCGGCCAGCGCGCGCTCCTCGGCGGGGATGTCAGGGTACGGCGTGAGCTGCGCCGGGTTGACGATAGCCACGTCCAACCCCGCTTCCACCGCGCGGGTGAGGAACACGCTGTTGAGCACGCGGCGCGCGGGCGGCCGCAACCCGTAAGAGACATTGCTCACGCCCAAGTTGGTCAACGCGCCGGGCAGTTCCTCGTGGATGCGGCGCAGCGCGGCCAACGTCTCCACGGCTGCGCCGGCAGTCTCCGTGTCGCCGGTCGCCAACGTGAAAGTCAGCGGGTCAAAGATGAGGGCGTGCGGCGGCAAGCCCACCTCATCCACCGCCAAACGATAAAGCCGGCGCGCGACCTCCAACTTGCGGTCGGCGGTCTTCGCCATCCCCTGCTCATCAATCGTCAACGCGACCAGCGCCGCGCCGAAGTCGCGGGCCAGGCCGAGGATCTCGCGGGCGTGCGCCTCCCCGGCCTCTAAGTTCACCGAGTTGAGAATCGCCCGCCCCGGGTACGCTTCCAGCGCGGCGCGCATCGCCGCCACGTCAGTTGTATCGAACATCAACGGCGCGGGCGTATGGAGCGCGAGCAACTTGACGACGCGGCGCAGCGTCTCGACCTCGTCGGCCCGCTCGGTGAGCGCGACACAGATATCGAGGACGTGCGCGCCATAAGCCACCTGCGCCTCGGCCAATTCCAACAGCGATTCGTAGCGCATCTCCAGCACCAACCGCTTCGCCTTCCGCGACCCCTGCGTGTTGAGCCGCTCGCCCACCAGCAGCGGGCGCGGCTCCTGGTGCAGCGCGACCGCGTGGAGATTGCTCGCCACGTAAGGGAGAGGCGAGAAAGCGAAAGAGCGAGAAAGCGAGGGCGACGATTCGCTGAGACGCTCAGACGCTGAGACGCTGTGCCGCTGTGCCGCTAACGCCGCGATATGTTCCGGCCCCGTCCCACAACACCCTCCAACGACACGCGCTCCCCAGCGCACGAACTCCGCCATCAGCGCCGCGAACCGCTCCGGCCCCAGCCGGTAGACAGCGCGCCCGTCCACGTTTTCCGGCATCCCGGCATTGGGCAGCACGGAGACCGGGCGATTGGTCAACGCGAGCAGCCGGCTCACCGCTTCGCGCATCTCCTCCGGGCCGGTGGAACAGTTCAGGCCGATGACGTCCACCGGCAGCGCGGCCAACGTCACCAGCGCGGCCTCCACGTCGGAGCCGGTGAGCGTATGGCCGCCGGAGTCCAACGTCACCTGCGCCTGGAGGGGCAGCCGCACGCCCAGCCGGCGGAACGTCCGCCCGATGCCATGGATCGCGGCCTTGAGCTCCAACAAATCCTGCTGCGTCTCTAACAACAACACATCCACCCCACCCTCGATGAGGCCCCGGGCCTGCTCCGCGTAGACCTCGGCCAGCTCGTCGAAAGTCACGTCGGAGAGTTCGGGATCATCTAACGAGAGCAACTTCCCCGTCGGCCCCATCGCCCCGGCGACGAAACGCGGGATGCCCGTCTCGGCCTGGAAACGGTCCGCCACGCGCCGGGCCAGCGTCGCCGCCGCCCGGTTGAGCTCCAACGTGCGTTCCGCGATCCCAAACTCCCGCAGGGTGATGCGGTTGGCGCGGAAGGAATCGGTCTCGATCACCTCTGCGCCGGCGGCCAAGTAAGAAGCGTGCAGCGATTCCACGAGCTCCGGGCGATGCCACACCAACATCTCCCACAACCCCTCGGTGCGCTCCCCTCCAAAATCCTCCGCCGTCAGATCGAATTTAGCCAGTCCGGTGCCGGTCGCGCCGTCGAACAACACCACGTGATCCGCTACCGCGTCTAAGTAACGGGGATGGGTCAACGGGGTCTGCCAGGGATTTTTCTGCATGTTCAGTTCTCCTTTTCAAGTTACACGCTGCACACGGGAGCGCGGCCTTTTCATTGTACCACATTCCCCAAATAGCAACTCACCCTTTGCCATTTGACGCCTGACGTTTGTTCTGTTCCGTGATACAATACAACTACTGAAAAAACCAAAGGCTTCAACGCAGAGACGCAAAGACGCAGGGACGCAAAGTTTAATTTGTTTCCTGGCGTCCTGGCGTCCTGGCGTTTTGGCGTTTTTTTTAACGCAAAGACGCAAACGCCATTCGCACATTTGCCATTTGCACATTTGCCATTTGCCATTTGCCATTTGCCATTCGCCATTTGCCAAGGGGACATTATCACAATGACAAAACTCCGCATCCAGATGCTTGGCTCATTCACGGTGCTGCGCGATGGGGAATCCATCCCCCCTTCAGCCTGGCGCAGCCAGCAGACGCGCACCGTTCTCAAGGTGCTGCTGGCCCGCCGGGGGCGCATCGTGACCAGCGACCAACTGCTGGAGATCCTCTGGCCCCACGACGACCCCGACGCCGCTCGCCGCCGCCTCCACGTGCGCATCAGCCAACTGCGCCGCGCCCTCGATCCCGACGCTGCCACCGCCTACATCCTCACCGTCGCGGGCGGCTACACCATCAACCCCGACGCCGACTGTTGGATTGATGCGCTGGAGTTCGAGGCCCGCGCCCAAGTGGGCCGGCGCTGCCAGGAGAGCGGCGATCTGGCTGAAGCCATCACCGCCTACGAGACCGCCCGTGCTCTCTACCGGGGCGATTTCCTCGCAGAGGATCTCTACGAGGACTGGACCTTCGCTGAGCGGGAGCGGTTGCGTGAGCGGTTCTTGACCGCGCTGACCGAGCTGGCCGAGTGCTACGCCCAGCAGGGCCGCTATCGCCGCGCCATTGCTCGCTGCCGCCAGGTGCTGGCAGCCGACCCCTACCGCGAGTCCCTCTACGTCCGCCTGATACTGTACCACTACTACGCCGGTGAGCAGAGCCAGGCGCTGCGCACCTACGAGCGCTGCCGCCAGGTTCTCGCCGGCGAACTGGGTGTCAAGCCGCTGCCCGCGACCGTCGCCCTGGCCGAGCAGATTCGGGACGGCACGCTGGGGACGGTTGCGGACGCGCCGCGCTACCCGCCTCCCGCGTACGCAGGCCGGCTCTTCGAAGTGCCCTACTCGCTGGGGCACACCCCTTTCGTGGGGCGCGCGCGTGAGTATGCCTGGCTGGTCGAACAGTGGCGTGAGGCGCAGGCAAGCGTCATATTGATCGCAGGCGAGGCCGGGGTGGGCAAAAGCCGCCTGGTGGACGAGTTCCTGGGCTACGCCACGGCCGAGGGCGCTATAGTTCTGCGGTCGCGGGCTGCGCCGGGTGAAAATCTACCATACGCTCCCGTAGTCGCCGCGCTGCGCCCCTTGCTGGAGCCGGGAAAGATCATGGCCGGAGACCGGCCCCAGCTGGATATTCCCCCGGCGCTGCTGGCTGCGCTGGCCCCGCTTTTCCCTGAGGTGCGCGACCAGTATCCTGACCTTCCTTCGCTCCCAGAACTACCGGCCCGGCAGGAGCGGGCCCGGCTCTTCGACGCGGTCGAGGCACTGGCACATACCTTCGCCAGGACGCTGCTCTACGTGGACAACGCTCATCGCGCCGGCGCGGCCTCCCTCGACTTGTTAGCCCGCCTGGCGGACACCCTCACCGTCGTGCTAACCTGCCGCAGCGAGGAAACCCCATCCGACCACCCGCTGCGCGCCGCGCTACAACCGCTGCGCCGGGAGGGGCGGCTGGCGGAGTTGACGCTGGAGCCGCTTGCTACTGCGGCGGTGCAAAAACTGATCCGCCGGCTCGCCCATGATGACCTGCCGGCATTAGTCGAAGCGGTGCTCGCCCAGACCGGCGGAAATCCGCTTTTCGTGATCGCCTCGTTGCAGCATGTATTCGAGGAGGGCGCGCTCTACGTTGATGCGAAGGGACGCTGGGCCACGGCGGGCGACGCGGCGCTCTCACTCCCCCCCACAATGCGCGAGACCATCGAGGCTCGGCTGCACCGGCTGAGCGGAGACCTGCGCCGGGTATTTGACCTGGCGGCGGTGATCGGCGACGAATTCAATTTCGACCTCCTCCAACACGCCAGCCGAATAAAGGAAGCCCCGCTGCTCAACGCACTCGACGAGCTGTTGGAGGCCGGGCTATTGGTCGAGCCGCGCGCGCAGGGACGGGCCGAGTTCGCCCTGGCCCACGACTGTTACGCCGAAGTGGCCTACGACACGTTGCCCCCGGTACGCCGCCGGCAGCTGCACCGGCGAGTGGCCGAGGTATTGCACGACTTGCGCGGCGGCGATCCGGCCGCCAGCGCAGAAATAGCACACCACTACCAGCGAGGCAACCAACTAGCCCCGGCCGCCCGTTTTGCAGTCCAGGCCGGCAAGCACGCGCTGGGTCTGTATGCGGGGCGCCAGGCCGCCGGTCACTTTGAGGAGGCAGCCAAGTGGGCCGAGGAAGCCGGTCTCTCTTTCGATGAAGATCAACTTGCAGAACTCCGATTTAATTGGGGGGAGGCGTTGCGGCGGAGCGGCCGGTACGACGAGGCGCTGGACTACTTTGCCCAGGCGTTGCCCCTCGCTCGTGGCGAACTGAAACTAGCTATTGTCCACCAGATCTGCTCGATGGAGGTTATACGAGGGGGCAGCGTAGCCAAGTTCAGCCGGCTGGTCCTCTCCCTGGAACAGGAACTGGCCGACGCCGGCGATACGTGGGCTTTGGTCGTTCTGCGCTGGACGCAAGAATTTACGGCAGCGATTCAAGGCAAAGTCACTCGCGCCCGCGCATGCGGCGCTGCGGGGTGGCGCGTGGCGCGCAGGCTTATCGCCGCCGGCGACGCGCCTCCACCCTGGCTGGAGGCCCGGGGCTACATGGAGCTGGCCCGCTACTATGAGTTGTGGGGCGACTGGCGGCGCGCCCTCCGCTACGCCGACAAAGCCCTGGCGATCAACACCGCCCATAATGACCTGAACGGCATCGCCGTCACCCACGCCACGTTGGGGGCCGCCTGTTATGGTCTGGGGAAATGGGAGCAGGCGTTAGCCCATTTTGAGCGTTGTTATAGCCTGGCGTCCGACGCGGGCGATCCGCGCTTGCAAGGCGAGGCTCTGTATCGCGCTGGCCTCGTGTACCTGGAACGCGGCGACTGGGAGGCGGCGGAAGAACACGCCCACCGCGTGCTGACCGCCGCCAAGTCCATCGGAGACGTACTGCGCCAGGCGTTCGGGCAATCTCTCCTGGCGCGTATCTCCATGCGCCAGGGCGCGCCACGGGAGGCCATCCCGGTGCTGCAATTGCAGGAGCGGATGGCGCGCGCAACGGACGCGCTGTCCTACGCCGCTCAAGCGCTGCGCTACCTGTCCGAGGCGCACCTCCTGGCCGGCGACGTGGAGGCCGCGCTGGCGACGGCGCGCCAAGGGATCGCTC
>JAUWHU010000482.1 GCA_030605705.1 Thermoflexia bacterium
CTCATCAAGACCATCCGCATCACCGAGAGCGACGAGCCGGCGGTTTCCCAACTCCCTTCCAATGACGAGATTCCCATGCCGGAGTCCCCGGCGGCGCGGAACGCGATGTACTTCCAGCCACCGGAGATGCAGATTGATCCGGGAAAGTCCTACGCCGCCACGATCAAGACGCCGCAGGGCAATATCGTGGTGGAGCTGGATGCTGCTGCTGCGCCGGTGACGGTGAATAACTTCGTGTTCCTGGCGCGGCAAGGCTTCTACGATGGGCTGCTCTTCCATCGGGTGGAGCCGGATTTCGTCATCCAGGGGGGCGACCCCACCGGCACAGGCCAGGGCGGCCCCGGCTACGTCATCCCGGCGGAGATCGGACTTCCGCACGTGGAGGGCGCGATCGCGATGGCGCGTCTGAGCGACCAGGGCAACCCGCGCCGGATGTCCAGCGGCAGCCAGTTCTACATCACGCTGGCGCAGACCGCGATGCTCGATGGGGCCTACACCGGGTTCGGGAAGGTCAGCGCGGGCATGGACGTGGTGAACTCCATCGCGGTGGGGGATACCATCGAGAGCATCACCATCGTGGAAAAATAAACGCGATTCGTATTTTCTACTATGAAAGTGGGGCCGGCGACCGCCGCCCAGAATGCCCTGGCATTCATGCCAGGGCTACGCAGCCACGCCCCGTGAACGGGGCTGCTTGATCCGGCGTCGTGGCGTAGTTGACGCCACTCCGCTGCGCTACGTGGCTTACTACGAACAGTGGGGCTGGGACTACAGGCCAGAATGCTCAACAGCCCACCCCCGGGGATGGGGGCGGGGAGCCTTGGGGAGCAGACATGTCACTCTGCCCCTATGCCATTTTACTCATTTGTCATTTGCTCATTTGCATATTTTCCGCTTCACGTGCCTTTGTGGCAAAAAGTGGTATAATAGAGCTGGGGATGATAGGTTTCGACGGGGAAGGTTAGCTGTGGGTGGCGGGCCGGGGAGGCTCCGTCCCCGCAATCCCAGGAGCAAACCATCAAGTGCCAACAATATGGCCAACCAGTGGGCGCCGGTAGCCGTCGCAGCGTAAGCTGTAACGTCACCTAAACCCCAAACCTGACCGGGAGATCCGGTCACGCCCCTCCGGCATTTCGCTGGCGTGCTGGGGTCAGGCGACAGAAAGTCAGCGTGCACCTTACCCGACGCCGATAAAGTAAGGTAAAGACTCATCGGCTGGTGCGGATGTGGCGCGGTCGGCTGCGACCCTCCGCACGAGAACGAAAATACCGACTATGTTCGTAGATGCTCACAGCGGAATTCTTCGGACGCGGGTTCGATTCCCGCCATCTCCACTCCAGGGGCCGGTCGTGACACCACCGGCCCCTGATCTTTAGTCTCTATCAGGGACAGCCTGTGAAAGAAGCCAGCCACGTACTCCAGGATTCAGCGGCCCCGGCTAAGACCATGCCTCGATCCCGGATAATGCTCCTCGTCGGGGAGCGGCAGGTTGGCAAGAGCGTTATGTGCCAGGAGTTGACCCGGCTGCTCCGCGAGAATGAGATTGCCGTTTCAGGGCTGCTCACTCAGTGCACCGGCCCCCATGCACTGGAAGTCACCGAGATCCACACCTCGGCCAGCTATCCACTGACACTCCCCTTCGACGACACTGCCGGCGTGGCTCTGACGCACTTTCGGATGGATATCCAGGCTATGGCCCGCAGCGCCGCAGCGTTGGATGGCGCGTTTCCCACGCAAGTCTTCATCCTCGACGAATTAGGGCCGTTAGAACTGGAACTCAAACAGGGGTGGAGCCGTGCTTTGCAATTATTACAACGGAAGCGGTACGCGCTGGCGTTGATCGTGGTGCGCCCCGAATTGCTGGTGGAGGCCATCTGGCAACTCCCCGCCTCAGTCTACACCGTGATCCGCGTCACACCGCAAAACCGCGACACGCTACCCGTCACTCTCTGCCGGCTCGCCCATGAATGGTGCACCGCGCCCCACGAACGAGACGCGAAGGAGGTTGAACATTGAGTCACTGGCCGGTGATCGGACATGATTGGGCCGTCAAGCAGCTGCAGCAGGCCGTGGCGCGTCACGAACTCTCTCACGCCTTGCTCATCACCGGGCCGGAGAGCGTGGGGAAACGCACTCTGGCGCTCACGTTGGCGAAGTCGCTGCTCTGTACCGCAGAGGCCCCGGAGCGGCCTTGCGGTGTCTGTTCAGCGTGCCGCCGGGTGGACTCTGGCAACCACCTCGATTTGCTGTTAGTTGATCCCGAATCTGCGGGCAAGGGCGTCAAAATCGACCAAATTCGCGCCCTGGAGCGGTTTCTATCCCTCACTCCCCACACCGGGCAGCACAAAATCACGCTCGTCTCAGCCCTGGAGATGATGAATCCTAATGCTGCCAATGCCCTGCTCAAAACCCTGGAGGAACCGCCTTCTTACGCCCACTTGATCTTGCTCGCCAGCGATGCAGACACGCTCCTGCCCACCATCATCTCCCGCAGCCAACACTTCCCGCTGCGGACGCTGCCCGGTGCGACCATCCAACGCGCTCTGGTGAAACACTGGGGCGTCGCCGAGGCGGAAGCTCAACGGTTAGCACGGCTCTCCGGCGGACGCCTGGGCTGGGCGGTGCAGGCCATCACCCACCCAGAGCATCTCCGGCGGGCCGAGGAGTCGCTGCAGCAGCTGCTCAACCTGCTCCGCAGCGACCTCCCCACACGCTTCCAGACGGCGCAGGAACTCGCCGGAGACACGGTCAGTCTGGCGCAGTCCTTAGAATACTGGCGCACCGGCTGGCGGGACGTACTTCTGCTGCAAACGGACAACGCAGCCGCGATCACCTACCTGGAGCACCGTGAGTCGCTAGCAGAAATCGCCACGCGGGCGCCCCTGGAAACCACCACGACGGTCCTCCAGTCGCTCTCCGCAGCTCAGAAGTCCCTGCAACGCAATGCCAACACACGCCTCTTAGTAGAAACGCTGCTCCTTGATTTGCCGGAAATAGATTGGTGATTGGTTGTAGTTCAGCGTCTCAGCGTCTTAGCGTCTTAGCGTCTCAGTCAGCCATTGTCTGCACTTGCAGCGCGGTTCGCCATTCGCACATTTGCTCATTTGTCATTTGCTCATTCTCTTCAGTCGGCTCACAAAAAACGTGCCCCGTAGCCGAAGCTACAGGGCACTGCTATGTGGGCAAAAGACGAGCTAAAATCCTTCAGGAGGCTTTCGATTCGATTAGTTTGTGGATTTCTATCACTCCAAGTCGCACCGCAGTGCGTTCTTTGCCCTCAATGAGGACCTCGGAAAAGGCGGGAATGCAAACGACATCAATACCGTCTAGTTCCAGGTACCCGCGCGCAATGGCGACGGCCTTGACGGCCTGGTTGACCGCCCCGGCTCCGATCGCCTGCACGTCCACTTGTCCTCGCTCTCGAACGATACCGGCGATAGCTCCGGCTACAGCGGTGGAACGGGAACTTGCAGCGACTCTGATCATATTCATGGCTCCCCTCCTAATAGGCAGCATTGGACGATCCGGTACTTCAATTATAACTAATTTTGCCAGGAAAGACAAGTAGTTGATCAAACTGGGGACGTTTCGGGATTAAGGCGAGTAAAGTGACTGGTGATTAGTGACTAGACGCGGTTTAGCGTCTCAGCGTCCCAGCGTTTCAGCGACTCAGCCGCTTGATCGCCCAGGAGGTGCAAATGTCACGCAAGATAAGCGTCGCCGCCATCCAGATGGACGCAAATCCGGCCCCCACCGTTGACCGGTTGGCCCGCGCCGAGCAGTTAGTTGTCAAAGCGGCGAAGGCCGGCGCGCAACTGGTGGTCTTACCGGAACTTTTCAACGTCGGCTATGCCTACGATGATGCCAACTATCGTCTGGCCGAGCCGCCAGACGGCCCCACGGTCGCCTGGATGCAGCAGGCCGCCGCGCGTTTGAACGTTCATCTGGCCGGGTCATTGATGGTGTTGGATCAAGACGACGTGTACAACGCGCTGTTGCTCCTGGCCCCTGGCGGTCAGATGTGGCGCTACGACAAACATTATCCCTGGGGCTGGGAACGAGCTTACTTTCGCCCTGGAGAGCGCATCACGGTAGCCAAGACAGAGCTGGGCGACTTGGGGATGATGATCTGCTGGGATATCGCTCACCGCGAGTTGTGGAAACGATATGCCGGTCGGGTAGATATGCTGGTCATCGCCAGCTGCCCTCCCGACATCCCCAATGCCACCTATCACCTTCCCAATGGCGACCAACTGACCGCCGACGATATGGGGCCGCTGATAGCCTCGTTGAAGGAAAACGGACGGCTGGCATTTGGGGATATGCTCAACCAACAAACCGCCTGGCTGGGGGTACCGGTCGTGCATACCGTGGGGTCGGGACACATCCAGACAGCTCTTCCCAATGCTCGAGCGTCCTTGCTGAGCTTTTTGCTCAGCGCCCCGTGGCTGGTCAAGTATCTTCCCCAGGCGGATCGCATACAAGTGTCTTGTGACATGCTGCCGAGCTGCAGGGTGCTGGACGCCAATGGGCAAGCCTTAGCAGAGTTGGCCCAGGACCAGGGAGAGACCTTCACCATCACCGAGGTAACTCTGGCCGCCGAAAAACCGTCCCCCAAAAAGCCCCAACCTGTATCGCCCCTGCCCTGGTTCGCCTATTTCACCTCGGACATGCTGTTACCCTTACTGACCCGGCGTGTTTATCGAAAAGGATTACATCGAGCCTGGGGAGAGGGAATGGTGCATGGCTGCGCCTGGTCCTGTACGAAGGGCTGAACCGCCAGATCGAACGGATGACCGCCGCAGTGGGACATCCTACAGTGAGATTGATTCGTGTCGCGCTCGGGCCCCTCACCTTGCCCGGCGATCTCGCGCCGGGGCAGTGGCGCGACTTGACACCTGTGGAACGTAAAATATTATTAACGTGGGTGGGATTGTCATCTCTATGAGCAAGAAATTCACCACGAAGGACACAAAGGAAGAAAAACTTGGTGTACTTGGTGCCCTTTGTGGTTTGAATCTTGCTTGGTTCTGGCTTGTCCAGGTTGGGGTGAGAATATGAGAAAGCCAATCTTTAACTACGATGAGATGAGTGACACTATGTACATTTCTTTTCGTCCTGGCGAAAAGGCCACAGGCATTGAATTGAATGACCACATTCTATTGCGCATCGACAAAAGTGAGCGCAGAGCAATAGGGCTGACTTTTTTCGAGTATTCACTGCTGGCGCAAAAAACCGAAGTTGGCCCACGTAGTTTCCCTCTTACTGGCCTCGCCCAATTGTCGAACGAACTACGAAGCATCGTATTGAATATACTACTACGTCCGCCAGTAAGCGACATTCTTACTCTATCAACCTACACTCCCTCATTTGTAGAAACTATGCCCATCACGTCACTCCAACCAGTACCGGTAATTGCTGGTTAAACCCGCGTCGGTTAGTAGGTCAACGTTGGGTTGGCACAATGAGAAAGACTAAGAGGCCCTCCACAGGAGACACATGAAACTTTCGATCATCATTCCCGTCTACAATGAAATAGAGACCATCGCCGAGATCCTGGCCCGAGTGCGGGGCGTGCCACTGCAGATCGCCATTTGGGGCGGGGAAGCGCACATGGAAACGCTCACGTTAGACCGCGAGATCGTGATCGTGGACGACGGCTCCACCGATGGGACGCGGGCCTATTTAGACACGCTGAGAGACGCTCCCGACCTGCGCATCATCTTCCACGAGGTCAATCAAGGGAAAGGCGCCGCCGTCTTGACGGGGCTGCAACATGCCAGCGGCGACATCATGCTCATCCAGGATGCCGACCTGGAATATGACCCCCGTGACTACCCCGCCCTCCTGCAACCCATCCTGGAACGACGCACCGAGGTCGTGTACGGCTCCCGTTTCCGGGGAGGTCCGGCCAAGGCCATGTTCTTCTGGCACATGTTAGGCAACCGTTTTCTCACCTTCGTGACCAACATCCTCTACAACACCATCCTCACCGACATGGAAACCTGCTACAAGGTCTTCACCCGCGAGGTGGCGGAACAACTGCGCCTACAGGCCCCGGGCTGGGGCTTCGATCCTGAGATCACGGTGCAGATACTGCTGCGCGGCTACCGCATCTACGAGGTTCCCATCTCCTACACCGGCCGCGAGTTCACCGAGGGAAAGAAGATTTCCTGGCAGGACGGACTGACCGTGCTCTGGACCCTGCTCAAGTACCGTTTCACTGGGTTCTAAAAATCGGATCTCGTGCTATAATAAGTCGGTGATTGGGTGCATCTCAGCGTTTTAGCGACTTCGCGGTTATCCTTACGTCGCATCTTCTCAAAAAGTGGGGGCAAATCATGGGGCGCAGCAAAAATCAGCTACGAATTTGTGTGTACTGCCTACCCACCCGACACACGAATTAACACGAAAAAGAGCAAGACCAGTTTGAGACGCCCCGGATTATTGAGATGGTACCGGAGCACGAATCACTAATCACAAATACCAG
>JAUWHU010000170.1 GCA_030605705.1 Thermoflexia bacterium
CAGCGAGATCGGGGAGACCAGCGCGCACGGCCTGTACGTGGAAAACAGCCGGGTGGTGGTGAGCGCGACGCTCTTCACCGATGCCGGGTCTTATTACGACGACTATTCCGCCTATTTTACCGGCGGGAGCAGCATCACCGTCACCGGTTGTGACTTTTCCAACTCTAGAAGCGCTTACGCGATGTGGGTAGAGGCGGACGACGTGCAGCGGGTGACGAATAACACCTTTAGCGGTGTTTATAGAACCAATATCATCCGGGTTGCCGGCGGTTCGGTGGCGGCCGGGGCCAGGCTGATTGATCAAGAGGGCTTTGGAAACTATGAGCTGATGGGCAACCTGAGTGTGCCGGCCGGGGTGACGCTGACGGTAGAACCGGGGGTAATGGTGCGGGGTTACGAAAATAAAGGCCTGTACGTCTATGGTCACCTGGAAGCCCGAGGCGCCGCCAGCCAGACGATTACTTTTATAGAGAATGAAGCCCATCGCGGCTGGGATGGATTGGTCTTTAGGGGCGGCACGGGGGATTTGCGTCACGTAACGGTCAAGAACGGCTACGACTACAACGGCATCGAACCGGCCAACATCGCTGTGCAGGACGTCGTCGCTGGGGAGGTGCGCATCGAAAACAGCGAGATCGGAGAGACCAGCGCGCACGGCTTGTACGTGGAGAACAGCCGGGTGGTGGTCAGCGAGACGTTGTTCACCGACAACGGCGCCTCCGACTACGCTCTCTATGCCACCGGCGCCAGCTCGCTCATCACCGTCACCGGCTCTACCATCCGGGACAATGCCTGGCGTGGCATCGGCGTCGCCAACGGCGCTCGCGCCACCGTGCGCTACTCTCACATCCACGACAACGGCGGCTATCAGGCATACCAGACCGGCAGCATGCCGCTGGACGTCCGCTACAACTGGTGGAGCCAGTCGCCGCCGGCCTCTGGCTTCTTCTACGGCAACGTCATCTACGACCCCTGGATCATCACCGGCACTTTTGCCAGCGGCTCCTTTGCTCTGGCCCAAGATTTATATGAACCCAACGACGACTTCGCCCAGGCTGCGCCGTTGGATGGCGTCAACACGACCATCGCGGCTTTCCTTGACCCCCTGGGCGACGCCGACGTCTACCGGCTGGACGTGGGTGAAGGCAGCCACCTCCTGGCCATCGCCGACGCTGCCGGTACCCCGCTGGCCCTGCAAGTCAGTCTCTATGATGTGAACGAGACTCTGCTGGACACGGCCACCGGCTCTGCCGGCGGCGTGGTCACCGCCACGACTGCCATCTCCCCCGGCCTCTACTACGTGCGCGTGGCCGGCAGCGGCAGCACCCCCATCAGCCACCGGCCCTACCGCCTCACGCTGCTCCAGGCCGACTCCCGTACTGACCTGGTGGCTCAGACGGTGGGCGAAAGCGGCCGCACCTACGACTTTGACGCCTCCGCCATCAACCTGAACCCCGGCGCCAGCACGACCCTCACCGCCACCGCTCCGCCCAGCCTGACCGTGGAGGGCGGCTACTACCTGCGCGGCCGGTTGACCAACGGCCGTGATCAGGTGCTGGCCGATTCCCTCTCCACCTTCTTCCTCAGCGAGAGCAATCTGGCGCTCACGCTGCACACCGCTCAGGACGCCTATCAACCTGGTCAGGTCGTCACCGTCACCGGACAGGTACACAACACTGGCGACGCCGCCATCGGCCCCGAGACGCTCACCCTGGCCCAGGACGGCAGCGGCTTCTACACCGAGACCGTCAGCCTGCCAGCCCACAGCGTCCACGATTTTAGCGCGACCATGACCGCGCCGCAGGCCACCGGCCAGTTCACCCTCACCGGCCAGGTCAGCGACACTATCGTCGTCGCCGTCGTGCCCGTCGCCGATCCGGAGATAGACGTCATCCTCGACGCGCCCGACGTCGTCCTCCCCGGTGATTTTGTGGCCGAACTGACGCTGGCGAACAACGGCCAGACGCCAGTGACCCTCAACGTGGACTTCCACGGCCAGCCCCACGCGCCGTCGCTCCAACCGGGCGACCTGGTCGTCTACTCCCGCACGCTGGCCTTTACCCAGACCATTGACCTGGTGGTGCAGATCACCGGCGCTGTGACCGAGACCGTGACCCAGACCGTCGGCTTCAGCGCCGCGCCCGGCCTCTCCCTCAGCCCCGATGACCCGCAGCACGAAGGGGACGTGGAGCTCCCCTACACGCTGGTCAACTCCGGCACGGTGGACCTGGTGGCGCAGGTCACCTTTGACCTGTCCGAGGCCGAGCCTTTCAGAATGCAGATTTCTGAGCTTAGCGGATCAATGCAGCCCACAATCCTGCGCAGTGACCTGCCAACCTTACAGAAAGAAGGCATCGCCTGGCTATCGCCGCAGCAGGCAACCCAGAACGGCGCCACAGTCACCCGTACTCACACCCTGCCCGCCGGCGACACTGTCACCGACACGTTAGTCGTCAGCCTGACGCGAGGACTGCGTCCCGTGGCTGCCACGCTGCGGGTGGACGAAGCGCACAACCCCGGCCTCTTTAGCCACAGCGTCGCCGACGCCTGGGAGGAGACCGAGGGTCTCACGCTGACCGTGCGGGCCGACAACGATCTGCGTCTGGCGGCCGGCAGTGCGCCCACCGTCACCGTCGTCATCACCAATGTCGGCTGGAATGCCTTCACCGGCACGCTGCGGACCGTGGGCCAGCGGGAGGAGATCTTTTCCATCCTGGAGCAGGATATCCACGTACCGCTCGAGAACGCCCGCACCTACACTACCACGGTGGACACCTCCGACCTCAGCCCCGGCCCCTACACCGTCACCCTCCAGATCTGGGCTGAGAACGGTACCCTGGTGAACAGCACGGCCATCACCGGCGCCGTCCCCGCCCCCGACTTCGTGGTGACGCAACTGCCCACCCTCACGACGCTGCTCAGCGACCAGGTGGTCACGCTCACCTTTGGCGTGGAGAACCGGGGGGAGGCGCCTGACTTGGCCTCCTTCCACTTTACGCTGGGCGACCTCAAGGACGAGACGCAGAAACAATGGGTGACGGCAGGGGAGACACGCTATTTTTCCTTTACCACCTACCTGCCGCTGGATATGCCCACGATGGATATCCTGGCAAGCTATAGCGTCACCTCGACGCTTGACCCCACCGGGGACGCGGGGCAGAGGCTCTTCCATATCGAAGGTATCTCCCTCACCGTGGCGGCCAGCACCGACCAGCCCACCTACGTCGAGGGCGACCCGGCCACCGTCACTTTGTCCCTCACCAACGCCGGCGCGCGGGACACTGACGATTTGACGGCGTTGCTGGCCTTTAACGGTATCACTCAGACCCAGGTCTTTAGCCTGACCCCCGGCGCGCACATCGCCCTCACCTTCCCCTACACCGCCACCTTCCGAGGCGACCGCAAGATCTTCTACGGCCTCTACGGTTCGCAGAATGACCGGGGTGCTTATCTTAACACGCTCTATCTTTACCAGCGCAACCTGGGGGCCACGCTGATGCTGGACAAAGAGGTCTACCTGCCCGGTGAAACGGCGTCCGCCACGTTGGTGACGACGCTCACGCAGGGCGCGTTGACCGCCTACGTCTTTGGCGAGACCTACACGTTGACCATCGGCAGCGACGCTGGCCTCACGTTCGTCGTGCCGGCTGCTACAGAACGAGGCTCCCATGCCCTCTACTACGTCGTCCACGGTTCCGACACTGAGGCCGACGGCCGGGAGCAGGCGACCTGGTTCGACGTCGCCGCCCCCTGGGTGCGAGTGATCGAATCCCACCTGGGCGCGGGACCCTACGAGCCTGGCGATGTGGTCAGCGACACGCTGACCGTAGCGGCGGATGCGGCTCAGGACACCGAAATCCGCGCCTGGCTCCTCTACCCCGACGGCCGCGAGGGGCAGGAATACCACCAGACAGTACACCTGGCGGCCTCCCTGAACAACCAGGTAGTCATCACCGCCGTCATCACCGACACGCAGATGGGGCTGCACCAACTGCTATACCGGCTGGCTCCGCCCATCTCCGGACAGCTGGCTCAGGCCGCCCAGGAGGCTAGCGCGTCCCAGGCCGACGGCAGCGAGGGCTTTGATATCGGCCCGGCCGGGCTGGACCGGGTGACCACTGACGCGGAAGAGTATGCTAACGTCACTGACCCGGTGCAGGCTCAACTGGACATCTACAGTGAGGAGGGCGGCCCGGCACAGGTGGTCATCACCCTGGACGATGGCCCTGTCACGACCCAACCGGTGAGCCTGAACGCCGGTTACCAGACGTTGAGTGTGATGCTGGACGGGCCTGTTCCGGCCGGCTCCCGGATGCTGACCGCCACGCTGTTGATGGACGGTTACTGGGCCGCTCGCCAGACTGGTTTCGACTACGGCGCCTCCCTGCCCGACCTGCGTCCCAGTGTGCCTGTGGTAGCCTCCGGTGGCCAGCTCACCCGCGCGGTGTTGGCGCTGGTGAGCAACGAGGGAGAAGGTATGGCAAGCGCAACCACCGCTCGCTTCTACGACGGTGCTCTCTTGATCAACACAGCAGCCGTGCCCGCTCTCGCGGCCGGAGAACAGGCGGTCGTCTCTGTAGTTTGGGACATCCAGGGTGAGGGCGGCGATCATACGCTGCACGTCACTGTGGACGAGGCCGGTGTGATCACTGAGTTCGACGAGCTCAACAACACGGCTAAGGCGGATGTTACGCTGCCGAGGTTGGATTCTAGCCTGGCGGTGGCGCCGGGGAGTATCCAGGCCGGGGAAGTGGCGACACTCACGACCTGGTTGGAGAACCTGCAAGGAACGGCCCCTTTGCCGGTGACGGCTACGGTGGAGATTCGCTCACCGCTGGGCACGGTTGTTTACAATCGCACCTGGACGCTGACCCTGGGCGGCGGGGAGGAGCAGTGGTTGAGCGACGTGTGGCAGAGCAGCGCGGACGCCGAACCGGGGGTCTACGCGGTGGTGCAGGAGACCGAGGATGCTTATGGCGAGCAGCAGATACAGGCTGCCAGTTTCAGCGTCGGGGCTGTGCCCGCCGGGCCTGTGGAGTACCTGGTTTACCTGCCGCTGGTGTTCAGGAACTACGCGCCGTAACCTTCCATCCCTCTACACGGCGAGACCTCCGAGGGTCCGAACCTCGGAGGTCTAAATACCAGCTTTGGGGAACCACTGAGGATTCCCCCTACATTTCGCTTCGGGAAACCACTGAGGGTTCCCCCTACGTCTTTTCGCTCATTTGCCATTCGTCATTTGCCATTCGCCATTCGCCATTTGCCATTTGCCATTCGCCATTTGCCATTTGCCATTTGCCATTTGCCATTTGCCATTTGCCATTTGCCATTTGTAACAGGAGGATTGAAATGAACACGAAGAAACTGCAACACATCTCGTTGGCCCTGACCCTGAGTCTGCTGGCTCTGGCCGGGGTACTGGCTTTACTCGGCGCGGGGAATGGTGGGCCTGCGATAGTGCAAGCTGAAACCTTGCCCGCTCTGCCGGCCGCGCACCTCGCCGCCGATGATGGCGGTTGGACACACAGCGGTACCCGGGACGAGTGGGAGTGGGGTGTCCCCAGTTACAACAGCGGGCACGGCGAACCCCTCCAGTGCGCGCCCGGTTCCATCGAGGGTTGCTGGGTCACCGACCTAAACAACACTTATAACGCAAATTCCAATCAGAATTTGACCTCGGTGGTCATCACCCTGCCGGTCACGGCTACCGCCCCCATCTCGGTGACGTGGTACCAGGCCTGGTATATGGAAAGTTCTTCTTACGACCACGCCAAGTCCGAATACCGTTGCAACGGCGGCGTGTGGACGCAGATGTGGGGCCATAGCGGCGGCTTGACCTATCAGAATTGGCAGCAGGTACCAGGTGGGCCTTACGGCATCGCTTGTGTACCAACCGATACTCTCCAATTACGTTTCCTCCTGGATAGCGATGGCTCGGCGCAATATGCGGGCTATTACGTGGATGATGTGCGTGTCTTCGACGCCGCCGGTCACGACCTCTATGCGGAGGACTTTGAGCCGACGCCAGCTCCGGACCTGCACATCACCAAACAGGCGGATCCGCGCAGCGGAGGATTAGGTGGTATCGTGACCTACACCCTCGCCGTCTCTAACACCGGCAATCTCGCTGCGGCCGGCACCCTCCTGACCGATACTCTGGACGCCTACCAGCGACCTCAAGGTGTGGCGTCCAGTCTGGGCAGTTGCACCATCGTTGATTCGGGCTGGGGCGGTGTGGTCACTTGTACGCTCGGTGACCTGGGTATCGGGGCCACGGCACACGTTACTCTGACCGCCCAAGTCACGGAGACAATCCCCCCCCCGCAGCAAATCACCAATACGGCTGAGGTGTTTGGCGGCGGGGAATACGCCTCTACGCAGATCTCGTTATGGCCCGACCTGCAAATCACCAAACAGGCGAACCGGCAAGCCGTGGGGCCGGGAGGAACGGTCACGTACACCCTGCATATTAACAATGCTGGGAGTCTGGCCGCTGCCAACACCATCCTGACCGATACGTTGGACGTTTACCAACAGCCGCAGAGTGTTGCAACGAACTTTGGTAGTTGCGCCATCGCCGATCCGAACTGGGGCGGTGTGGTCACTTGCACGCTCGGCGAACTGGGCATCGGGGAGAGCGCTCAGATCACGTTCACTGCTCAGACCACCAGCACAGAGCCTCTTCAGGGTTTCCAACAGATCACCAATACGGCTGAGGTGGTCGGTGGCGGGGACTCCGCCTCGGCGCAGACTGCTTTATGGTTGCAGACCGGCCGGGTACGTATGGTGGAAGGTGTGGACATTACCCCTTACGATACCATCCAGGAAGCGATTGACGCCGCTTCTGGCATGGATAGCGAGGTATGGACCTCCGGCACTTTCGCGGGCATCAACCAATACGGCGGCCATGACCAAATGGTCTACATCAGCAAGACCCTCACCCTGCGCGGCGGTTACAACGCCGATTTTTCCGTCCGGGATCCCGATATCTACACCACGACGCTGAATGCACAAGACAACGGGCGGGTCATCTACATCACCGGCTCCGGCATCACTGTCACTGTTGAAGGTCTGGAAATTACCAATGGGGAAATCACTTACAGCGGTGGTGACGGTGCCGGCATCTATGTGCGTTACGCAACTGCGATTATTAGCGGATGCCATGTCCACAACAACGCCATCCAGCATAATTACGCCTATTATGATTGCGGAGCCGGGATTGACCTTTCCTATGCGCATAACTCGATTGTTCGTGATAACTACATTTACCAAAACGGTAACACCAATACGCTTGTGCGCGGGGGAGGTATCGCTACTGACTACTGCAACCATTGCCAGATTGTGGGAAACATAATTCACGATAACCTTGGGCACTGGGGTGGGGGCATACTTGTGGGCAATACTTCTTCGATGACCATTCAAGATAATGACATCTACAACAATATAGCTGACCGCCCTGGCAGTTCAAATGAAACGGGGGGTGGGATATACACAGGCTCCGATGTAGACCATATAATCCTGGTAGACAACCGCATTTACAACAACAACGCCGGACAGGGAACAGGCGGCGGCGTTGCTCTGGTTTGCGATTACAATGGCAAGATTGAGTTCACAGGGAACACCATCCATAACAACACTGCGGCTAAGGGTGGCGGGATGTATGTTTACCCGTGGACTGGCGGGACTGCGTACATTTCGGGGAACACGCTGTACGAAAATACGGCTTCAGGAGGAGGCGCCGGACTTTTCTTCAAAGCCTCTGGCGGTTCTTCAACTTTGTACGCCAATGAGATTTTTTCAAATACTTCCCCATCCTCTGGCGGTGGAATAAGGATCTATGATGATGTGACCCTCATCGCCAACCGCATCTACAGCAACACCGGCAATTACGGCGGGGGAATCAACGTGTCTGACGCAACCGGCGTGACCTTTATCAACAATGTCATAGTGGGCAATCACGCCATCAGTGGACAGGGCGGCGGCATTGCCGCGAGTAATAGCGCCGTGGATCTGCGGCATACCACCCTGGCCCGCAATACGGGTAACAACGCCGTCTATGCCTACAATGGCAGCACGCTGTTCTTTACTAACACCCTCGTCTATAGCCACAGCGTGGGCGTTGAAACGGAGAGCGGCGACCCTGCTGCTGTTACGATGACGCTCACCCTGTGGGACGCTGTGCCAGTACAGGCTGTGGGATTGGTCAACACGTTGGGCGACATCACCGGCACTGTGGCTTTCGATCCCGATGGCTATCACCTGACGGCCGCCTCGGACGCCATTGACCAGGGCGTGGACGCGGGCATAACCGATGACATTGACGGTCAGATTCGCCCGATGGGAGATTACCCCGATCTGGGCGCGGATGAATTCCCCGTCTCTGCAGACCTGGCGCTGCACAAGACCGGCCCCAGCAGCGGCACAGCCGGTCAGATGCTCATCTACACCCTGACCATCACCAACGCGGCTACATCTGAGATAATGGCCGATGCCCGCGTGGTGGATACGGTCGAACCGGCTTCCGCGGTGGCAGCGATGAGCGGCAGCACGCCGGGCGGCGACTGCACAACTGCCGGTGCCGTCATCACCTGTGACCTCTACAATGTCGTCACCGATACTATGAGCACGCTCACCGTTTGGGTAACGCCCACGGCAACTTACGATGGCATTCTCACCAACACTGCCACCGTCACGCCCACCAATGCCATCGATCCCGATGGCGCCGACAATGCCGCCGGGCCGGTCACGACCACCATCATTTACGTCCCGCCCTTCCCCGACTTATGGGTGAATAAAACCGCGCCGGCCTACGCAGAACCGGGCGAGACTATCGTTTACTCCGTCACTTGGGGCAACAGCGGCGCGCTCACAGCAATCAATAGCATCCTGACCGACACCCTTCCTGCTGGTGTTACCTTCGTCGCGGCCAGCCCGCCGCAAGATAGCGGCCCCAATCCGCTGGTCTGGAATCTGGGCAATGTAGCCCCCGGCGCGAGTGGCACGCACATCGTCACCGTGACTGTGAACGGCGGCTTGTCCGATGGCACAGTGTTGACCAATACGGCCGTCATCACTACCGAGACGAGCGAAGTCGCCACTACCAACAATACCGCCGCTGCTGCCACCACAGTCTACCAACTCGGCGGCTATGATCTGAAACTTCACAAAGAAATTCTTGGTGGGGGCGGAACCTACGAGTACGGCGATGAGGTGTACTATCAAATCACCATCTCCAACACCGGTCAATTGGCCGCCGATATTGACCTGCTCGACGAAATCCCTGCCGGGACGGCCTACATCCCCGGTTCTGCAGAAGCCAACGGCGACGGTACAACCCACAGTTTGAGTGACAGCGGCGGTAAAGTTCGCTGGCTGGGCGATATGGGCGCCGGCGGCGTAGAAGTCGTCTCCTTTGGAATCACAGTCATCTCTCCGCAGGGCGTGGATTGTGGAACGGTGCGTAACGAAGCGCACGCCATCATCCCCGGTGTCTCCTACCAATGGGCATCTCAGGTGGATTTCAACGTCCTTTCCCCCGATTTGGGAGTGAGCATTGAAGCCCCGCAGTACGCCGCCAGAGAGTCAGAGTCGGCGATGGATTCGTATCCCATCATCGTAACTTACCAGAATGATAACAACCATCTCTACCCCGGCGATGCCTACACCACTGTGCTAACGGTAACGCTGCCTAACAACAACGCTCTATTGTGGGAAAGCGATCCGCCGCCCACGCAGCAAAACAGCGGGCAGGAATGGGTCTGGAATTTGGAAACAGTAATGGCGGGCGACGAGCAGCCCATCGAGATCACCATCCAGCCCAGCCCGGCGACAGCAGGTAATGACTACCTCGTCCGCGCCGAAATTGGAAGC
>JAUWHU010000097.1 GCA_030605705.1 Thermoflexia bacterium
CAGCGACTCTCGATGAGCTGGGAAGCTTCACGCCGCCATCACTGCCGTAGACTGAAAACCAGAAGCTGGAAGCTGGTTGTTAACAACCAGCTTCCAGCAACCAGCACCCCACGTCTAAGAAAGGAGCCAGACCCTTGACCATAGACATTGAAATGAAAAATAACGTCAGGCAAATCCCTGGCGTTCTGGCAAATGACCATAAATCCCTGACCGTCGAGGCAGGCGAGATTCATGGCCTGTTGGGAGAAAATGGCGCCGGCAAGACTACCCTGATGAACATCCTCTCCGGGCTGGCAGTTCCAGATGCGGGCGAGGTTTTGCTGAACGGTATTCCGGTACACTTCGGAAGCTGCTTAGACGCCATCGAATATGGGATTGGCATGGTTCACCAGCACTTCATGCTGGTCCCCGTTTTCACCGTCACCGAAAACATTATCTTGGGGAACGAGCCTAAAAAAGGAATCCGGCTGAATATGAACCTGGCGAGAGCGCTGGTGACTGAGATCTCCGCGCGTTATGGCTTGAAGGTAGACCCCGACGCGCTGATCCGTGACATCCCGGTCGGGATGCAGCAACGGGTCGAGATACTGAAGGCCCTCTCGCGCGGGGCCAGGATCATGATCCTGGATGAGCCGACCGCCGTCCTGACCCCCCAGGAGGTCGAGGAGTTGTATGCGATCATGCGCTCTCTGCGTGAGGCCGGGCATACGATCATCTTCATCACCCACAAGCTACAAGAAATCATGGAAATCACAGACCGGGTGACGGTCTTGCGTGATGGGCGGGTGGTGGATACCGTCGAGACCTCAGATATTGATGAGGCCGGGCTGGCCCGCATGATGGTGGGACGAGATGTCGTCCTGCGCGTAGAGAAAGAGCAACACGCGGCGGGAGAGGTCAAACTGCGAGTGAAGCACGTATTCGCCAACGACTCCAGGGGCCTGCCCGCGCTCAAGGATGTCTCCCTAGAGGTGCGGGCCGGGGAGATCGTAGGGATCGCAGGCGTGGCCGGGAATGGGCAAAGCGAGCTGGTTGAAGTGATCACCGGTCTAAGGTCCCAAGAGAGCGGGGGGATTTTTCTGGGGGAGCTCGATATTTCGGACATGACCCCACGGGAGCGGATGTATGCCGGGTTGGGCCATATTCCCCAAGACCGGCAGCGGCGCGGTTTGGTGATGGATTTTTCGTTGATTGATAATTTCCTGATGGGGTTTGAGGATTCTCCTCCCTTTGCCAAAGGGCCAATGCTGGACTACACTGCAGCCGAGCAATTCTCGCGTGAATCCATCCAGATGTTCGATGTGCGCACCCCTGGCCCCCACGTGCTGGCGCGCGCGCTTTCGGGCGGCAATCAGCAAAAGATGATCGTCGCGCGCGAATTTCAACGGGAACCTGCCGTCCTCATCGCAGCGCAACCCACGCGAGGTCTGGACGTGTCCGCCATCGAGTTCGTCCACAAGAAATTGATCGAACTGCGGGCGCAAGATAAAGCCGTCCTGTTGATCTCTATGGAGCTGACGGAGATACTCGACTTGAGCGATAGAATCCTGGTCATTTATGAGGGGGAAATAGTCGGCTCGTTCGAAGCAGGACAGGCCACCCCTGAGATGCTGGGGTTGTTGATGGCCGGCAGTAA
The DNA here is from genome assembly GCA_030605705.1 of Thermoflexia bacterium. Classification (GTDB taxonomy): domain Bacteria; phylum Chloroflexota; class Anaerolineae; order B4-G1; family SLSP01; genus JAUWHU01. The sequence continues at coordinate 1,637 of JAUWHU010000097.1, forward strand.
GGTCAACCAGGCAGGCGGGCAGGAAGACGCCCCGCCACACCAGAACGGGAAAGAAGGCGGTGCCGACCATGGCTAAAAATAAGCGGGCTTTGGAAGAAAGAAAACTGTCCTTATTATCGCTTGTCAGCCCGACCCAATTCATGTTGGGGATCATTCTGGCATTTATCGCGGGAGCGTTGTTCTTGTGGGCCTTTCAGGAGGACGCGATCGGGGCCTACGCCGCTTTGCTGAAGGGCGCGTTCAGCTCCAACCGCTACATCGGCGAGACTCTGCTCTCGACCACCCCGTTGATCTTTGGCGGGCTGGCCATCGCGCTGGGCTTCCGCTGTGGATTGTTCAACATGGGTGTAGAGGGACAAATCGTATTTGGCGGGATGATGGCAGCATACATCGGATATGCCTGGGACCTGCCAAAAGTGATTCATCTCCCGTTGGCGATCCTGGCCGGCGCGGTTGTCGGAGGACTCTGGGGATCCATTCCGGGATACCTCAAAGCCTATCACAAGATCCACGAGGTGATCACCACGATCATGCTGAATTACATCGCTTTCGCGATTGCCGACTACATGATCGCCGTGGGCGGCCCGATGAAAGCGGACAGTGAGCTGCCCGTCTCCCCCGACATCCTGGCGTCGGCGCGCCTGGAGCGGATCTGGCCTGGAACCCGGCTGAGCGCAGGAATTTTTATCGCGCTGCTGCTGGCGGTACTGGTCTGGTTCTTCATGTTCAAAACCAGGCTCGGCTATAAGATGCGCACCGTGGGATTCAACGCAGACGCCGCCGAGTACGCCGGAATCAATCCCAAGAAGATGACGGTACTGGCGATGGTGTTCAGCGGCGCGCTCGGCGGCATGGCCGGCGCGGTGGAAGTGCTGGGAGTCCACTACAAATTCTACGCGGCCTTCTCGCCCGGATACGGCTGGGATGCGATTGCGGTTGCCCTGCTGGGATTGCTCCACCCGGTCGGCGTCGTCGCCTCCGCGTTCCTGTTCGGCGTATTGAGAAGTGGCTCCATCACGATGCAGGCAATAGCGGAAATCAGCAAGGAAGTCGTGTCCATCCTGACCGCTCTGATCATCTTCTTCTCCGCCACGAACAAAACCTTACAGCCATTGCTGGAACGCGCCATCAAAAACCTCGGCTCGCGTGAAAAGGCCGAGTAAGGGCGATTACGGAGAATCGCCCCTACGACCATTCACCGTTCACCATTTCCTATTTGTCATTTGCTCATTTTCTTTATTCGCCATTCGCCATTCGCCATTCGCCATTTGCCATTTGCTCATTCTCTTAGAGGAGGCTCCTCATGGAAGCCTGGTCACAAGTATTTAGCGTCACCCTATTCGCCGCTGCGATTCGGTCCGCAACCCCGATCCTATACCCGGCATTGGCCGGGATCTTCTCCGAGCGCGCCGGCGTCCTGAACATCGCCTTAGAAGGCGTGATGCTGATCGGCGCCTTCGCGGCGGTAGTCGGGTCCCACTTCAGCGGCAATCCCTGGATCGGGGTACTGTGCGCCATCGCCGCAGGCCTCTTGACCAGCCTCATCCACGCTTTCATGTGCATCAACCTGCGGGCCGAGCAGGCGATCGTGGGTACCGGCATCAACATCTTGGGCGCAGGGCTGCCCAGTTTCCTGCTCCTGAAATTATTTGGCTCGCAGGGAATCTCCCCCATCGTCCCTCGCATCTACGAATGGCGAGTCCCCTTCATCGCCGACCTGCCGGTCATCGGCCCGATCATAGGCACGCAAAGTCCTCTGGTCTATCTCGCCCTGCTCATGGTGCCGGTCAGCTGGTTCGTCCTCTTCAAAACGTCGTTCGGCTTGAGATTGCGCGCAGTCGGGGAAAATCCCCGCGCCGCCGAAACCGTCGGCGTCAGCGTGTATCGGATGCGTTATTCCGGCGTTCTTATCAGCGGAGTTCTGGCATCCCTGGGCGGAGCCTTCCTTTCAATTTCATACCTCGCCCAATTTATCAGACTTATGACGGCGGGGAGAGGGTTCATCGGCCTCGCCGCCATGATCTTCGGCAGATGGAACCCGTGGGGCGCGTTACTCGCCTGCTTGATCTTCGGCTTCGCCGATGCTCTCCAGGCCTCGGCCCAGGCAGCCAACGTCCCGATTGCTCCCCAGTTCTTGTTGGCGTTGCCTTACGTACTGACCATCATCGCCCTGGTCGGCGCGATGGGCCGGGCCAACCCGCCGGCCTACGTCGCCAAACCTTACGAGAAGGCGTAAGAAGAGAATTAAAAATGACAAATGAGCAAATGGCAAATGAAGCAAGTGACAAATGGAAATCTCTCAAATCTCTGTGTCCTCTGTGTCTCTGTGGTGAACTAAGAAAATGACGTTCAATCTACGAATTGACAATGCGACTGTGATCACGATGGATGCCCGGCGCCGCGAGTTGCGCCAGGCCAGTATCGCGGTCAACGACGGCAAGATCATCGCTGTGATCCCGCGTGGCGGCAAATTGCCCACCGCTGGCAAAGTGATAGACGCGCAAGGGATGGTCGCGCTGCCCGGCCTGATCAACTGCCACACCCACGTCTACCAATCGCTCATCGAGGGCATCGGCTACGATATGCACTTCGATCCCTGGAACTGGCGCTTCAACTTCCCCATCGCCTCGCAGATTGGCCCGGTAGACGCCGAGGTCAGCGCG
>JAUWHU010000178.1 GCA_030605705.1 Thermoflexia bacterium
AATATGGCCGACTTTCTGCGCATCAGTCCCTGGCAAGCCGCCGAGCTGCGGGATGCTCTGCGGACCACGCAGGTAAACTGGCTCTTGGCACAAGCCACCCAGCGCGGACTCCCCAAAGTACTCTTCATCAACCTCGACGACTCACTGGACGAGAAAGGCCAGCACACCCGGCATCTAGAACCCGTGGCCTGGTTTCACGATCACCACGAGAGCACCAAGCACCAACCCCGCTACAAGAACGCCTTCTGTTACTTGGTTTGCACGCTGCGCGTGGGCAACCTGGTGGTGACCGTCGATCTCCGGCTGTACTTGCGCGAGAAGACGGTGCGCCGGCTCAATCGGCAACGCGCCGCCGGGCAACGCCCCTCCTTTCGCAGCAAGAACAGCTTGGCCCGCCTGATGCTAGCAGCGTTGCGGCCCTTGTTGCCCCCAGAGTGGGCCATTTATGTCCAGTTCGACAGTTGGTATGCTTCGGCTCGCCTAATCAAGTATGCTCGCCGCCACGGCTGGCACGTGAATTGCGCGCTCAAGCGCAATCGGCACCTCAACGGCACCCGCGTCGACGCGCTCGCCTACGCGCTCCGGCACAGGCGGTACACGCGTGTGCGTGTCACCGCTACGGACGGGAACCGCATCACCTACTATGTGCGGCAGACCCGCGGCCGCTTGAACAAGGTTCCCCACGACGTCCGTGTATTCTCTTCGAAACGGCACCCCCGAGAGAAATCCTCGGCGTACTTTATGAGTACGGATCTGACTCGCTCGGCCCACTGGGTCTTGCAGGGTTATCGTGGGCGCTGGTCGTGCGAAGTCGTCAATTTCTATCTCAAAACGCAATTGGGGTTAGCCGATTTCCGAGTGCGGTCTTACCAGGCGGTGGACAAGTATATGGTCGTCGTCCTCTTAACGTGGGCATATGTCGAACAACGCTTCCTACAAGAACGTGCTGCTCATATCCAGACCTATGGCGATCTCATCCGCCGACATCGGGACGAACACGCCGTTGCCTGGCTACACGCGGCCATCACGATGGCCCTAGCTACCAACGACACCCACGCGGTACTCCAACGTTTCTTGCGCTTAGAGACGCTGCCCGCGTAGTCGCCCGCTGTTTGTCGGTGGCTGAAATACGTGGGCTCAAAAAATTACCTCTGGGCCCAGGTCGGTTTCGTGCGCCTACCGTCAGCCATTACCAGACGTCTTTGCAGTCTGTTAAGGTCTTTTTCGCCAATGTGCAGGTTGAAATTTCATTCACGGGTATTGGTCTTAACTGTCTGAACAACGATGATTATACCTCACTCTGGTCTGGGGCCTGTTTCTTGTAGAAAGAATTATCATGAAGAATGAGGGATTATGTGTAGCTCTATTGAGAAAATACCGCCAGTTGTGCTTGGCAGCCTGATTCAGCGGGTGTTGCTGCGTAGCGCGGGGACTTCAGCCCCATCTTTGCCTTAAAAGTGAACCGCACCCTTCCTGCAAAGAACCTCCAATACTTGACATTGGGCCGATTTTCCGGTAAAATTACTTTGTAACTACAATATGGCAAATAATTGACTCGAAAGGTGGCAGACATGGCTGAAATTGATCGCTCTCTCCCTATTCCCATTTACTACCAGTTCAAACTCCTCATCCAGAAACAAATCGAAGAGGGAGAACTGCGCCCCGGTGACAAGGTGCTGACCGAGGCGAAATTATGCGAGCGCTATGACATCAGCCGCACACCGGTGCGGCAAGCGCTGCTCGCTCTTGTGCGCGAGGGTCTGTTGACTAGGAGGGCCGGGCGTGGAACCTTTGTAGCTCCGACAGACAAGACACAGATCACGCTGCGAATCACCATACCGGACACCCGCTGGCAATGGCCTCTGCAGGAAGCCGCTCGGCTATGGAATCATGAGCACTCCCATACGAAACTAGAGCTGGCATTTGACGTCGTTCCTTTCAGGCAGCTGCACGACCAGCTATCGCTGGCCGTAGCCCAGGGGGAGGCTCCCGACATCTCAGTGCTCGATTCGGTTTGGATAGTAGAATTCGCCCTCCGGCGCTACTTGCTGCCGCTTGAAGAACTGGACCCGGACTGGATTGCAAAGGTGAAAGAGAATCTTTACCCTTCGGTCCTGGCTACCAACAGTTGCGATGGTCACCTATGTACTATTCCGACTAATGCCGATACCACAGTGCTCTGGTACCGGCGCGACTGGTTTGAGTCAGAAGGGCTGCATCCGCCTAAGACGTGGGCCGAGTTGGTGACCTTAGGACATCACTTTCGCCAACCAGAGGTGCAGGCTCGTTATGGCCTGGGAACATATCCCTTGGCGTTTGTCGGCGGGCAAGCCGGAGGCGAAACAACCACCTACCAATTGCTGCCCTTCCTTTGGAGTTTTGGCGCCGATATGATCAAGCAAAGAAGCGTGGTGCTAGATAGCCCGGCTACCGGCCAGGCGCTCACCTTTCTCAGAGATCTCATTCATACTGAGCAGCTCGCCTCACCGCAGGTAGTAGAGTATCACTGGAATGACGCCGTACAGGCCTTCGTTGATGGTGAAGTCGCGATGGCTCTGGGCGGCACTTATGAAAACTACACTATCAGGTCGGCTACTAATTGGGATATGCCTACCTTCTTGAAGCATGTGGGCTTTGTGCCCCTCCCCGCCGGCCCCCACGGTACCCCCGCCACCCTCGTCGGCGGCATGACATACGGCCTTTACCGCCAATCACGCCATCCGGCTGAAGCG
>JAUWHU010000195.1 GCA_030605705.1 Thermoflexia bacterium
GCCCTGACCCACCGCGGCCTCAATCTCTTTGGCGGTATCGCCCACGACGATGCCGATCTCCTCGATGCCCGCGTCGCGGATGGCCTCGATGACCCGGAAAAGCACGGGTTTGTTAGCCACGGGAATCAATTGCTTGGCACTGGTGAAGGTCAACGGGTATAGCCGCGTTCCCTTCCCTCCGCTGAGAATCAAACCTTTCATGTGAGCTCCTATGAAAGCCCTCACCGCAGAGACGCAGAGGGCGCTGAGATTTTTACAATTTGTAAATCCAGTTAACTGACTCTCATGCTTCTAGCTGTGGCCGATTTGCTGACCGGAGTCATAGACGGGCACGGTCAGCGCAGTTTGGAGCGCTGAGAATCAGACCTTTCATGTGATCTCCTTATTCATAGCGCGGCAAAGCCGCAAATGTGCGAATGGTGGATTTGGTGGATGAGTCCAATGGGTTTCCTTGGTTGGAAGCTGGTTGCTATAGGCTGCCAGCGTTGAACCAGAGTTCTCCTATACGGCGAGCCTCGGCGGTAAAGAAGGCTTTGAGCACATCCCAAGTCACCGGTTGTAGGAGTACCGGATCGGGCTGCTGTTCAGCAATGTCGAAGTCCGCCAATGCGGTCAAGACGCGCATCCCAAAGCCCCGCGAGAACGCATATTTTTCCTCGCTGCGGGCAAAGAGCGCCTCCAGACCGATCTGGGCGGCGATGAAGTAGAGATCGTAGAAATCCTTACGCGTGCCGCGCCCCGCCACCGCATCCAACTTCATCAAGCCGATATCGGTCAACCCGGCGATGCGGAGGCCCTCCACCTCTGCAACAGGATCTAGAAGCGGGTAGTTGTAGCTGAACAGGCTCACGGGCAGATCGTCAACGGTCAGCACCAGTCCCAACACCGAATCCTGGAGAAGCACCACCGTATGCTCGCGTTGCAGCGCATCGAGAATCTGATGGCGCATGACGTCATCCAGCATCTCGATATAGGCGAACAGATCCAGGTCTTGAGAGATGCGATGTCCCAGGCGAAGAGCCAGGGCCGTCCCACCGGCCAGATAGAAATGCTGTATGTGCGGCAGCCGGGCCACCACGCCCCACAGCGCGCGGGTCTGAGCGGTTACGGCTTCCCAATGGGGGGTCAATGCGTCCATATCCGTCTTCCTGTGGTCGCATCGCGCAGGCCGAAGAAAGCCCGCCAATACTTGAAACGTTGCTGCGGCAGGCAGCGCCATCCGGCTTGTTGTACCCACGCTGCCAGGCGCTGCGCCCCGTAGCGTGCAAACAACCAGCGCAGCTCCGGCGCTTCGCCCCACGCCAGCGTCCGCTCGATCACGAGAAAGGCATCGCGGTCGGGGTCCAAATCCTCGAAGGCGTATTCCTGGAAATAGGGTTTTAGCGTTGTGGGAATCTTAACGATTGTCACCGTGACCTCCGAAAAGTAGCCGCGATGTATCATCTCAATATTCAGGGGCAGTTTTTACCACAGAGGGCACAGAGTTTTTTATTTTTTCTCCGTTTATGGACACTGCCTGCCCATACTACGCTTTGTTCCCCGAATCACGGCGATGAATCAACGTCCAGACCTTCGAGGTCTTACGAGGCCCTTGTGCGACATACGAAGCTCTTATGGAGACCTCGGAGGTCTTTTTAGCCCCAGGAAGGTTTCCCGCCGGGCGCGGCGGTGAGGACGGCCCCCAGCAGGTTGACGTGGAAACGCTCCAGGAGCTCTTTCGCTTCCTCGATGTGGTCGCGGCGGGTGTGTCCGGAGCGGATGGCTAAGAGCAGCCCGTCGGTTTTCGCGCCCAGCGCGGCAGCATCCACGGCGGCGGTGACGGGCGGCGCTAACAGAATCACCACATCTGCCCGCTCTTGCAGCTGCTCCAGTAGCGTATTCATCTTCTGCGAGCTCAGGATATCGGCGGGGTTGGAAGGCGCTATGCCACTCGTCAGGAGCCGCAGGCCGGGGACATCTGTCCCCAACAGCGGTAATTCGTACTGCCCCTCCAGGGCAACGATGATCTGTGTCAGGCCGCCGGCGTTGGGGACATCGAAAACGTCGTGGAGCCGTGGGCGACGCAGGTCCGCATCTACTAAGATCACCTGCTGTCCCGCCTGGGCCATGACCACGGCCAAGTTGGCCGCGACCTCCAGGTGAGCTGCGTCCCCTTTCTCCGGCGCCGGAGAGGAGACCACCAGTGTCTCCAGGGGTGTGTCGAGGCTCGCGTAGGTCAGATTGATCCGCAACGCGCGATAGGCGGCGGCGGCCGGGGATTGAGGGGCCGCTAATGTTACTAAGGTGTATGTTTCCATGCCCGTCTCCTCACTTTTTTACGGCGGCTGCCGGCGGGATGATCCCCAGCACGGTCAGCTGCACCTTGTGTTCCAGATCGTGGGGAGTGCGGATGAGTCCCGCCTCCAGCCACTCCAGGAGCAGCACCACCCCCACGCCCAGGAGCAGGCCGAAGATGCCTCCGGCTGCGGTGTTGATCTTCCACTTGGGGCGGAGCAGATGGTAAGTCGGTTCCTCCACGATCCTGGCGAAGATCTTGTCCTCTTTGCGCTGAATTTTGTTCTCGTCGTCGCGCCATCGCAACAGCTCATTGGCCCAGGCTTTGGCGATACGGTTGGCCTGTTCCCCATTATAATCGTCTACGTCAATCCTGATGGTCAAATCCTGGCTGTTGGAAGCGATGGTCACGTCGCTCTTGAGGTCTTCAGGCGTGCGCATCAATCCCAGCTCTTCGATCACCGCCTGAGCGTAGGAGTGCGTGTTAATGATCGTGACGTAAGAATCGAGCAGGATCTTGACCGTTTGTGCCTGCCCCCAATCAATGCGGGCCGCCTGGATGCTCAACTCGATGCTGGAGCGGTACACCGGGGTTTGCAGCTTGCTGAAGATAAGCGCGCTGCTCGCGGTGATCGCAGCGGTGAGCAAAATGATCATTCCTCGTTGACGCAGGATCCGAAAGTAGTCCTGAACTTTCACTCGTTCCTCCTAACCTGGCAAAGCCAGAAAGAAATTCACCACAGAGGCACGGAGGGCACAGAGTTTTCTTGTTTCTCTCCGTGTTCTCTGTGGTAAAATTCTTGTTTTTTGTACCAGGATTTGATTGTTAAGTGCCTAACCTGGACAAGCCGGAACCAAAAGGCTTTTTGCCACGAATTACACGAATTTCACTAATTTTTTTCAGTTGCAGCAAAGTCAGCATAGAACTTGTTGGTCCATTGCCGGGGAGCAACATTCGACTACCAGATGCCGGGCTGGGATTTGATTATTCCCTGCATATAGGGGTATTTTCAACGCATCTTGAAGGTGACGGGTAGCATTATGCCCTGTTTGCTGTAACTGATTTTTTTCTTTTTCGTGTTAATTCGTGAAATTCGTGGCAGAATATTCTTGCTCGCGGTACAAGAATCTCATTGGTTCAACGCCCTCGCAGACGGAGCCGTACTTCGCGGCAATAGGGACAGGATGTGTTGCTATATTCCCGTCCGCAAGTGCGGCACACTTTGGTCTCCATCTGGCGGTCGCTCTCGGTGGGGATCAGGATGGCGGTGATATCCTGTCCCTCGTTTTGTGCCAACCACTCGTCCAGCGAAGTGTCGCCGACCATCCAGCGGCCATCCTCTGGAGCGCGGTGCAGGATGCCCTGTACGATCTTTCCCTCCACTTGATAGGCTTCCAACGTTAGACGGCGGATTACCGCTCTCCTGGCTGCTCTCATAGTACCTCCGCCGCCATTATAAAGGTATCGGGCAAGAGGGCAAGAGGGAGCGGCTCAGCGTCCCAGCGTCTCAGCGGCTCAGCGTCTTAGCGTCCCAGCGTCTTAGCGACTGCTCTGAAAATAAGCCAGCTTGTAGTAGGCGATTCCGTGGCCCTAAGGCCCACTGGCCGTGGGTATCGCCGTGATTCTGTCCAAAGGATCACGCGCTCCTGCCGGGGTGGAGCGGCGGCGTGACGGTAGAGGTACCAATCTACCAACTGCTCACAACAGGGGGG
>JAUWHU010000229.1 GCA_030605705.1 Thermoflexia bacterium
TCCACATGCTGTCCTCGTAAACGGCGCGCAGCCGGAAGGCGAAGAACAACGCAGCCCCCGCCGTGATCGCTGCCAGACTCTGGTACAGGACGACGGCAGTCATGTTGCCGATCACTCCGGCGCGTTCGAGTAGAATGAACAGCCCCAGCAATAGACATCCGGCAATGGTACCCGTGGTATAGACGTAACTGTCCAGGAACGCGCTGACCCGTCCCCGTCGGGCATCGGGAACCAGTCCCTGCACCGACCGGCGCGAAGGCCCATCCAGCGAATCGAGCACGACGCGAGCTCCAAAACGAGTACCGATCGCACTGGCAAAGTCCTGGCGCACAGCCGCCAGGACCGAACCAATGATCAGCACGGTCGGCAGGGTAAAGAAGGCATTTTTCAGCCCAAATTTTTCCAGTAGCCGGCCGGCGATAAAGACCTGTACCAGCAACGAGACGACCGTTAGCAGAGACTTGAAGCTGCCGTAGAAGGCCTGAAACTGGAGCGGGTCCGCAAACCTCTCCGTTGTCTGCACCAGGAAGTAGAACTCGACTACGGTCATCACAATCTCGTTGAAGAAGAGCAGCATAGCCAGGTAGCGGAAGAGCGGCACATTCCGCACAAAATCCCTCCCCACTTCCCACGTCTTGCGCAGGTCTAGCTTTTCTTCCGTTGACCGGCGTGTGGAGGGGGTTTTCGCGTCCTGGAAGACAAAAGTCAGGACACCGAGAGCAACAAAAAAGAGCAGGCTGCATGCAACCAGTAAATCGTCACTGGGCAGGCCACGGCGGGCGAAAATGGCGGCTGACTGACCCGCAAACCAGTTACCCACCACATTGCCGACCAGTCCCCCAGCCGCGATGAGGGGAAAGAGCCGCTTGCTGGACGCCACGTTGTAGCTATCGTTGGCAAAGGCCCAGAAGGCCAGGGGGAAGAGGATCAATTGCTGGTCCACCAGCACGTAGAGCAGTGTATAGCCGATCACGTCAGGCAGACCATAGGAGATCAATAAGCGGAGGAGAAGCAGCGTCACGCCAAAGCCAACCACCAATCCCCGTAACATCTTCAGCCGCCGGAACCGGTCGGCAACGAGTGCGTAGAGGACCGACGAAATCAGGATGACAACCATATCGGCGATCCACAGCAGGGGAAGTGAGTCCAGTCCCAGTCGTTCCAGGTAGCTGCTCGTCGCCACCACGTCCGCGCCCTCAATGGCGGCCGTATTCAGCGCGATGAGAACGAAGAAGGCGATAAGCAGTCGCCACTCTTCCTTGCGGACGTTCAGCAATTGTCGAAGTCGGCTCTGCAAAGTTCGCCTCCCTCCTTCAGGAGAAGGATGACTCTCCTATGATTATAATTATACACTACAACCTGACTGATTACAACCATCCCGTCAGGGCAGGCGCATTTCAGAGTTAAAGCAACGTTACAACTTCATAGCCCTTGACGGGTCGTAGTCTAGCAGGAGCGCGATTTGGAAATAGTGCGAATTGGCACTACTGTAAGTCGCGGCTACAAACCAGGCTCTGGGGCTGTGACCTGCGCGGCGATCCTGCGCAGCTCCTGGGTGAAGGGATGGTCGGGATAGCGCAGACAAAAGATGTCGCTGCTTCCCAGGCGCAGCAGATCCTTACACAAGGGCAGGATGCCGGCTACCGGCACGTTGTAGACCCTCTCCATCTGTTGCCGTATGGCGTCAAAATCATAGGTAGACAGGGCCTCGTTGACCACCAACAGGGTGCGCGGCACTTCTACCTTACGGGCCACATCCGCCATTATGGCGGTGCCCTGGTAGTCCTGGTGATCAAGCCGCAGGATGATGATCAGGACATCGGAGATGGCGATTGATAGCAAGGACTCTTCGTTGAGGCCGGGGTGAGTGTCAATGAGCAGATAGGCCAGCTCCAGGCGCTGAACGAGTTCGCGGAAGCCGTCGCCCAAACGGCTTGCTTCGTACCCGTCGTGCAGTACCTGCGTGATCTCCTCGGACTTGAGGCTGGAGGGGATGATGTAGATGTTGCCGCCCATCAAGTCTACCTCTCCCTGCCGCGTCTTCAGAGTGTGACCTACGTCGTAGGCGGTGTCCTCGATGGGGCAGCGGCCCAGCAAGTAGTCGTTGAGGGTCCGGCCTATCTTTTCCTCGTCCAGGCCGAAGAGGACGTGGGGGGACTGGATGTCGGTGTCAATGATGCCTACCCGGCGCCCCTGGCGGGCGATGATAACAGCCAGGTTGGCGACCAGGTTCGATTTGCCGGTGCCACCACGGAATGAATGGACAGACACGATTTTGGACACAGTATACCTCCGGGCATTTAGAGAGAAGTTCCCGTTAGCCGAGAACGTATCTGCTCAATAAACAGGGGTAAACATTCCGTCATCTGTCATTCTCACCACAGAGACACAGAGAACACGGAGAAAAAATAAGAAAACTCTGTGTCAATAGGCACTGCCTGCCCATACTTCGCTCCGTGGTAAAAATTGCCCCGGAATATTGAGATGATAGCCACGAACTCATTCGTCGGGTTCTTCAGCTCCTCTAAGATCGCTCGCTTTCTTCCGCAACTTGCGGAAGTATTCCGTCTCGGTGATCGCCGCCACCTGCCGCTCGCGCTTGGTGTCGTCAATCTGGATACGTAGTTCTTCAATCTGGTGATGTAGGCGGGCTTCGCGGGTTTGTACTTCCCGTGCCATCTGGTCGAAGACGCGGGCCAGCTGCCCCAGGTCGTCCCGCCGAGAGGTCTCGTCCGCCAGCTCCTCTGACCGGTAGGCTCCCCGCTCCAGAGCCACAGCCGCCAGGATAAGGCGGCCGATGGGCCGGCTGATCCCCCACGCCAGCCGCAGGGCTACCCCGACGGCTAAAAGCCCCACAGCGACCAGGGCTGCAAACAGGTAGCGTTGGGTTTCCTGGGAGATACCGGTGATCTTGGCCTCGGTGTCCCTGACGGGCCGATAGAACTCGTCAATGTAGGTCGTGGCGGCCACTCGCAGGCGGGTATCCCCCACCGGCACGCAACTCATGTACTTATCGCGTACGGCGCCGTCTGCATCCTGCCACTCGTAGTAGCCGACAACTACCGTCCCGTCCAGGCTGGCCTCGAAGATAGCCCAGAAAGCCGGGAGAGATTCGGCCAGTTCCTGCATATCCCGGCCCACCAGGTCAGGGTTGGCGTGGAAGTGGGTTATGCTGTCGCTGTCGTACACGGCGGTGTAGCCGGTTTCCCCCACCGGTTGCACGGCGATGGCCGCCAGCGTCTCGTCTGCCTCTAACTTTTCTGAGGGAAGGGTCAACAACTCGGGGTGCATCTCCAAGTACAGCGCCGCCTGCCGGGCCACGCCCTCCGCCTTCTGGCGAATGGCGGTCTCTCCCAATCGCTTCAGGGCCTCGGTGCTCTCATCCAGCGCCAGGGAACTGATTCTGTCCAATGCTTGCATCTCAACGTAGCCCAGCAATGCCAGAGGCAGGATAGATACCGCCAGGAAAGATAGGATCAGTCTGGTTGTGATCTTCATCGGACGCTTTCCTTCCATAGTGCCCGCCTGGCGTTTCCCAAAAAGATTGAGAATA
>JAUWHU010000294.1 GCA_030605705.1 Thermoflexia bacterium
GAAGGGATCGGTGATGACCGCCGGATATCCGCGTTCGGTGATACGAAAGCATCCGAGGCCGTACCAGGTAATTTCCATTTATCGCTCCTAACCCGGACAAGCCGGAACCAAAAAGGAAATTCACCACAGAGGCACAGAGAACACAGAGAAAGACAGAAAAAACTCTGCGCCCTCCGTGTTATGGGCACTGCCTGCCCATACTACGTCTGCGTTGAAATTCTTGTTCTTTATGCCAGGATTTGATTGTTAAGACACTAAGAAGATGTTTACTGGAGTGTAGTAGCGACTTCAGTCGCTTTGAACGACTAAAGTCGTTACTACGAGCAAAATCACCAATGTCCAGTGATTTAGATTATACTCAAGTGGGGGGAAAAGCCAAACCCCTGGGATTCACGGGCGATGCTTGATTATGTATTGGTGCATGATACCACAAAAAGCGGGGCGAGCCTGGTGCTCGCCCCGCCGGTGAAGGAGCGGAGGTTAAGGGGAGTTGCGGAGGACGAGAGGGAGGTATATCTTGTACTCGGGCGGCTTCAGTTCCAGCCCAATAACGACCGGATCGTGGTCGGAGGCGCGGTAGGGATCAACGTTGTAGAGGCTAATGATCTGCCCGGCGGTTTTGTATTCTGTGTTGTAGTCCAAGACCTTTGGTTCATCGGCGTTGATGTGCCAGATGGTGGTGTCGGTGATCTGTGAGAGGAGTGTCTGGCTGGCCAGGGCGTGATCTAAGTAGCCGGCTTGCCCGTAGAAGATGTAGGAGTAGGCTGCTGGACCGATGTAGCTGGCGATCAGGTTGGTGAAGCCGCCGTCCTGGAGGGTCATGATGGGGTCTTCCATCGCGTAGGCGTTGAGGTCGCCGATGATGAGGTAGTCTGCATCGTTGACGCCGGTAGGATCGGTAGCTAGCCAGGCGAGCATTGCCTCGGTGGCTGCTTGGCGGGTGAGGTTGCAGTTCCCTTGTCCATCGCCGGTGTCGGGGTCGTTGTAGGGGGCATCATCACAATCCGAGCCTTTGGATTTGAGGTGGTTGACGAGGATGGTGACGATCTCGCCGGTGGCTTGCTCCTGGAAGGATTGGGCCAGGACCGGGCGGTTCTTCATGTCGTAGAAGTTGGTGCCACTGATGGCCGTGCTATCATTCAAGGCGGCGGTGGTACCGGTGAGGATGACGGTGCCGGGTTTGTAGAGCAACCCGACCTTGATCGCGTCGGTACCTAGCGTATTGGTCACGCCGATGGCCGTGTCCGCGTTGATATAGGCGTAGGTTCCCGCGCCGGCAATGTCGTTCAGACCATCTACCAGATCGTCAATGGCGCTGCTCTCGTCGCCGTAGCCATCGTTTTCGATCTCCATCAGGCCGACTATGTCGGCGTCGATATCCAGAATGGCGTCTATGATCTTATCACGCTGGCGGTCGAACTCCTCCGTGTTATCGGCGCCGCGACAATCCATGATGGCGCCGCCCACGCCGCCGGTGCAGCCGGAGAAGGTATCGAAGTAGTTGAGGACGTTGAAGCTGGCGACTTTGAGCGTGCCGCTCACTGCGGCCGGAGCCGTGGTGCGCGCATTCTCATGTACGAAGTTCGGGGTGCTGGTGGGGTGTAATTTGTATGCGCCGTAGTCGTAGCTCAACACGCCGGTGACATCCGTCACCGCGTCGCCGGAGCGCAAGGTGTTGGTGGCACTCAGTGCGGGGCTGGGGTAGGGGATAGGGTCGGGGTTCTGGGAGCTGTTGCCATCATCCAATACCAGCGTGCGGAGGTCGTTGGCCGCTTGCAGATCGTTGGCCGGTGTGCCGGGGGTGATGACGTTGGTGGGGTTGAAGAGCCGTCCGCCCTGAGCCAGGGTCGCGCTGCCGTACCGGCCCAGATCATAGACATCGTTGACGGTGAGTTTCTGCGGGAAGGTGACTAACATGCCCTCATAAGCTTCGTAATCATCCGCCTGAACTAAGGGCAGCGTGACCTCGGTGGCGGTGATGGTGTGGCCGCTGCTGGTGGTGATGACGGTGACGTTTTTAAGTTGGGTCATATCGTAGTATTCGTCTACTTCACCATCAACTTCCGCCATATCGCCCACTTTGACCGTGGGGGCGTTGTAGGTGTAGACGTAGATGCCCTCGGAGGTCTGCGGGTTGGTGTCCGCATCAGGTTCCTGCATGTAGAAGCCTTTGGCATGTACCGCCGTGACGATACCCTCAACATCTGCTACACTCTGCCCATCCAGCGGTGAAGCGGCGCCGCTCCCCTGGATGTCATGGATAGACGTGGTTCCTGTTACGACCACAGTGGAAAGTGTGCTGCTAACCGGGTTAAAGCCCCCCGTAGGGCTGTCAATCCAGGCCACATTGTCTACGACTTGCTGGTCAGAGAACGGGCCGGTGAAGGTTACCCACACGGTGAAGGTGAGGCCGGTGGTGTTGGATGGAACGGCGCCTGCGTCCCACGTTGGCGGAGTGGCGCCGGTCTGCGTCAAGTCCGTGGTATAGGTGATGAAGCCACCGTAGTCTACACCGGCGGGCAGCGTGTCGGTGATAACCACGTTCTGTGCGGTGCTCCCCCCCATGTTGCCGTAGGTGATGGTGAATAAGACCACGTCGCCCTGGAGCACGACAGATGGCCCATCCTTGGAGATGCTTAGGCTGCGGACATTGGTGGCGCCCAGAGTCTCCGGCAGGTCGAACCAGGTCG
>JAUWHU010000183.1 GCA_030605705.1 Thermoflexia bacterium
GTCGTACAGGAGCGCCGGCAGGCCGGCGATGAAGGCTTCGGCGAGCGTATTGGGGCCGGCTTTGGTCACCAGCAAGTCCGCCGCGCGCATCCAGACTTCCATGTTGGGGACGAAGCCCTCGACCAGGAGCGGCTCCGGCAAATCCAGGCGCGTCAGTCGCTGGTAAAGCGCATGGTTGTTCCCCGTGATGGCGACCAATTGCGTTGAGGGACGCCGGGCCGCGATGGCCCGGATGGCAGGTTCCAGCGGCCCCATCCCCTCCCCGCCGCCTACCAGCAGGACGATAGGCCGGTGAGAGGGCAATCCCAGGCAGGCGCGCGCCTCGGAGCGGGAGAGCTGCGTGGCTGCGCTGAAACGGTGGCGGGTGGGCATCCCGGCGACCAGGGTGCGCTCCGGGGCAGCGCCGCACGCCAGCGCGCGTGTCCGCGCCTCGTCCGTGGGCACGACGTAGAGATCGTAGCCCGGCGCGAACCAGGCTGCGTGGACGCTGACCAGGTCCAGAACCACGGTCGCCAGAGGGACGCGCCGCACCCTGCGCCGCAGGGCCATTTGCAGGCTGTAGTTGACGACGGCGTGGAAACTCACGATCACGTCGGCGGGATGCCGGGCGAGCACGCGCCGGATGGCCGGGCCGGCGTAAGGCCACGCCAACCGGGAAAGGGTCTTGACGGAGTGCTGTCTGTCGGTGAGATGATAGCCAATCCCCCAGGGAATCCCGTGGTATTTCACCAGCGTTGGATACCAGCCGGGCAAGTAAGGGAAGGGCCAACGCCCCAGCGCTTTGAAGAAATCCAGCAGCTCTACCTGGGCCGTTTCTCCGTACAGTCGCTGGAGTTCACTGCTGACGGCTTGAGCGGCGGCGCGATGTCCACCGCCGGTATCTGAAAAGAGAAACAGAAAGCGCATGGGTTTTACAGCGTAACATTCTCCTCGGTGTGGGCCGGGCCGCGTTCCAAGAAACGCTTGAGACGCGCTTCAAAGCGACTGCGCGGCAGCATCACGTAGCGCCCGCAGCTGAGACATTCAGCGCCGATGTCCGCGCCGACGCGCAGCACGCGCCAGGTGTAGCCGCCGCAGGGGTGGGGCTTGCGCAGCTCTACCACATCCCCGACCCGTAAATCCAGTGGAGGACGCATTGTCCGGCTCCTTAGGAACGACAATTAAATAGTTCGTGCATCTTGAGATATCCAAGCATTTTTTAACGCCAAGTCGCCAAGTCGCAAAGACGCTAAGGTTTTTGTTTTACGTAGGTTGGCGCACACTTTCGCGTACCAGGTCGCAAAACCAGCAGCTATTAGGATTGTCTGTACTGAGTGCTGAAAAGTAGCCGCGATTTCCAAATCGCGCTCCTGCTGGACTTAGCGTTGGGGAAGTTATTTAATCTGCGATCCTTAACCGCGCAGCCAGAAAGTCAGCGCCAACAGCAGGGCGCAGCCGGCAGCCAGCAGGAACACTCCCGCGATCTCCTGACTCGTCGCGGGTTCAAATTCAAAATGGGGATGGGGCGCGCGCACTAGCTTGTAGCGGGGAATGGTGACCAGGCCAGCGACCAGACCGGCCAGCATCCCGCCCAGGTGTCCCCACAGGCTCACTTGCGGCAGCAGCCCGATGATCAGGTTGATGGCCGCCGTGTTGAGCAGGTTGATCAGGTACTTTTTCGCGCCCACCAGCTGCTTCCGGTTCCGCCAGAAATAGGCGACTAACGCGCCTAACAGGCCGAGGATGGCTCCTGAGGCTCCTATGGTGAGAGATTCCAGATGGCTGAATAGTGTGACCAGCAGGTTGCCACCCAGCAGAGCCAGCGTGTAGATGGTCAAGAAGCGCCAGGGGCCGAAGATGCGTTCCACTTCTCGCCCCAGGATGTAGAGCGCGTACATGTTGAGCGCCAGGTGCATGACGCTGCCGTGGATGAAGCCGGCGGTCAACAGCCGCCACCATTGCCCGTATTGCAGCACGCCGAGCGGGATCAGGCTACCCCACCCATACACAAAATCCCTTGCCAGGAGGGTGGGGACGAAGACCAGGAAGTTCAGCCCCAGCAGGATGTAGGTGATGCGGATCGGATATGATGGATAGTGAAGCCTGAGAGGGATCGCGGGCCGGCTCTCAGACATGGCAGTGTGATCGGATGTCATGCTATCTCCTTTTGCGCATTGGGGTAAAAGTCGTACTCACACTGCTCCCAACCCCCCGTCTCGGGGGCGTCCCCTGGGCAAGTTTCCTCGTCAATCCGCCCCCGGGGACGGGGGCTTAGAGCTTTTGGGAGCAAATGTGTCACTTTTACCACAGTGCTTCCTTTCACAGTGTGACCCGGCGGGGGTGAACCCGGCAGTGTTCGCTTTTGATAATCCTGATGACTTGATCCACAGTCTCATCTAAGTGGGAATCCTGGTTCACTACCACGTAGTCGAACTCGTCCAGGCGTTGCATTTCCTCTCGCGCTATTTGGAGGCGGCATTGGATTTGTGGCTCGGTATCGGTATGTCGCTGGCGTAGCCGCTCGGCCAGTTCTTCCTCTGAAGAAGCGCTTAGGAAGACGAGTACCGCGTCTGGCGCCATGCGCTTCACCGTCGCGGCTCCCTGCACGTCCAAGCGCATCAGCACGTCCTTGCCGCTGGCCAGCGCTTCGCGTACCTGTTGTTTGGGAATGCCCTTGTGTTGGCCGTACACGATGGCGTGTTCCAGTAACTCAGCGTTGCGGATCAAGGCCTCAAATTCGTCATCGGAGACGAAGAAATAGTCCACGCCGTGGACTTCACCGGGCCGGGGGGGACGAGAAGTGGCCGTGACGACGAAGTGAACCGGATAGTTTTGTTTTTGAAGCTGTTGCACCACGCTATCCTTTCCCACCCCCGACGGGCCTGAGATCACGATCAAAAGTGGGTAACGGAGGGGGTTGTAGGGGTCGCGGATCAGTTTTTCGTCCATGCAGTTGCACCTCGTCTTCTTTTTGGTATAATCGGCAGTGGCTATTCGCTTTCACGCCCTACTATACCACATTTGGAGAAGGAGAGAAAAAGATGCCTGTTTACGAGTACCGTTGTCCGGAGTGTAGGCGTCGTTTTGCGGTTTTCTGGCGTACCTTTAGCGATGTCGAGGGCGACAAACCGGCGTGCCCGCGCTGCGGCGCGGAGAATGCGCAGCGGTTGGTCTCCCGCGTGCGTGTGCTGCGCTCCGAGGAGAGCCGGCTGGACGATATGGCCGATCCCAGTGCGTGGGGCGACTTCGACGAGAATGATCCCAAAAGCATGGG
>JAUWHU010000031.1 GCA_030605705.1 Thermoflexia bacterium
AGCAGAGGAATATATCCGTCGTTATGGATGAGGAGAAAAACATGAACGCTAAAAAACGATCCACAGATACCACGATTGAGCCAGAGCAGGAAGAGCTCCCAGAGGATGCCGGCGTAGAGCAAGCCGCTTCTCCGCCTCCCCCCCAGGAGCCGGCGGATTCAATGACGGAAGCCGCCGGCGGCGAGGAGCTGGCTCTTCCAGAAGAGACGCAAGCGCTGGAAGCTGGAGATGCTGAAGCCGGGCCGGAGCCTGCAGACGAAAAGGCCAAGAAGAAAAAGAAGAAAGAGGAGACCTTGCGGCACCTGGACATGGGCGCGTTGGAAGGCATGCGCCTGCCGGCATTGCGCGAGATGGCCCGCCATTACAACGTCTCCGGGTACAGCCGGCTCAAGAAGGAAGACCTGATCCTCCGGCTGTTGAGAGCTAAGGCCGAGAATGAAGGCTTTTCCTTCGGTGGCGGCATCTTGGAGATTACCAACGAGGGCATCGGGTTCTTGCGCTCGGCCAGATGCTTGCCGGGGCCGGACGATGCTTATGTCTCTCAAAGTCAGATCCGGCGCTTCAGCATGCGCACCGGCGATATGGTTGTCGGGCAGGTGCGCCCACCCAAGGAGACGGAGAAATATCATAGTCTCTTGCGAGTCGAGGCGCTGAACGGGATGGACCCGGAGACGGCGAAGCAACGCCCGCACTTTGAGCGACTCACCCCCATCTTCCCCGAAGAACCCTTCCACCTGGTCACAGACCCGCGCAATTTCACCCAGCGGCTGTTGGAATTGATCTCGCCCATCGGGAAGGGCCAGCGCGGTCTGATCGTCTCACCACCGAAGGCCGGTAAAACCACCGTCCTCAAACACATCGCCAACGGCATCTCCGCGAACCATCCCGATGTACATTTGATGGTCGTCCTGATCGGGGAGCGCCCCGAGGAAGTCACCGATATGGACCGTTCCGTAGATGCCGAAGTCATCAGTTCGACCTTCGATGAAACGGTCGTCCATCAGGCGAAAGTCGCCGAGATAGCCCTCCAACGCGCCAAACGGCTGGTCGAAATTGGGCGGGATGTGGTGATCCTGATTGATAGCATCACCCGCCTGACCCGCGCCTACAACCTGGTGGTACAACCCAGCGGACGCACACTATCCGGCGGCCTGGACCCGGCGGCCCTCTACCCGCCCAAGAAATTCTTTGGGGCGGCGCGCAAGATCGAAGAGGGGGGCAGCCTGACAGTTTTAGCCGCCTGCCTCATAGATACTGGTAGCCGCATGGATGCCGTCATCTACGAAGAATTCAAGGGCACCGGCAACATGGAGCTCCACCTGAACCGCAAGCTACAGGAACGGCGTATCTTCCCGGCCCTCGATGTTGTGCGTTCGGGCACCCGCCGCGAGGAACTGCTGCTGGACAAGGAGACGCTGCGCAAGGTATGGTTGCTGCGGCGGATGGTCTCCCAGATGATGGCCCCCAAGCCCGGTGGCGCAGGATATGACATCACCGCTGCCACGGAGGCACTCTTGCAGCGGATGCGCCGCACGCGCACCAACCGCCAATTCCTGGACGAGCTGACAAAGGGCCTGAGCTAGCTCGGTCTGGCGTGGTAGACTTTGGAGGTCTGAAATAGGTCGCGGCCTGTAGTTACGAGGCGACAACTTAAACCGCCAAGACGCCAAGGCGCAAACCGTAGGTGTGGGCAGGCAGTGCCCACAACGCTAAGTTTTCCCGCGTTTTCTTTGCGCCTTTGTGGGAAATTTTCCGCTTAACAAGGCTCCCCACACTTTACAGAGACATTATCCAAATTGCCGGAGAGCTAAATCTATTCCAGCGCCCGCTCCTCGACTGCCTGCGCGACATGTGCGATGAACTCCTCCACCGGCAGCACCCCCAGCTGCCGCTTCTTGCCGCGCAGTCGCACAGCGACTGTCCCGGCCTCAGCTTCTTTATCCCCCACAACCAGCAGGTAGGGGATTTTCTGCAGCTGGGCCGAGCGGATCTTGGCGTTCATCCGCGAGGATGACGTGTCCGTGCTCACGCGGATGTGCGCACGGCGCAACTTATCCTCCACCGCTCGGGCGTAGTCTAAGTGCCGGTCGGCGATGGGGATGAGTCGCGCCTGCTCCGGCGCAAGCCACACCGGGAACGCGCCGGCGTAGTGCTCCACCAGAATGCCGAAAAAGCGCTCCAGTGATCCCAGCAGTGCGCGATGGACCATGTAGGGCCGGTGTTCCAGGCCATCCTCACCCGTGTAGGTCATGTCGAAACGCTCCGGCAGGTTGAAGTCGAACTGGATCGTGGTGAGCTGCCACGAACGGCCCAACGCGTCCTTGATCTTGAGGTCAATCTTGGGGCCGTAGAACGCGCCGCCGCCCTCGTCCATCTCGTAGGCTATCCCTTCGGCCTCGATAGCGCGCAGCAGCGACGCCTGCGCCTGTTCCCAGCGCGCCGGGTCGCCCACGGCCTTCTCCGGGCGCGTGGCTAAGTATGCCTGAATGTCCTCGAAGCCGAAGGCGCGCAGCAGCTCCAGCGAGAAGCGCAGCACCCGCAGCACCTCATCCTCGATCTGCTCCGGCGTGCAGAAGATGTGGGCGTCGTCTTGCGTGAAGCCGCGCACGCGCAGCAACCCGTGGAGCACGCCGCTTTTCTCGTAGCGGTAGACCGTGCCGAGCTCCGCCCAGCGCAGCGGCAGCTCGCGGTAGGAGCGCAAGCTCGTCTTGTAGATCAGGATATGGAAGGGGCAGTTCATCGGCTTGATGAAATATTCCTGTCCGTCCACATCCATTGGGGAGTACATACTCTCGCGGTAGAAATCTAAGTGACCGGAGGTCTCCCACAACCAGGCCTTGCCGATGTGCGGCGTGTAGACGAAATCGTAGCCCCCCTCGATGTGCCGGTCGCTCCAGAAATCCTCGATGATCTTGCGCATCATCGCGCCCTTGGGATGCCAGTAGGCCATCCCCGGCCCGGCCTCCTCGTGGAAGGAGAGCAGGTCGAGTTGCTTGACCAGTTTGCGGTGGTCGCGTTTTTTCACTTCTTCTAACCACTGGAGATGTTGGCGCAGCTCCTTCGGCGTCTCCCAGGCCGTGCCGTAGATGCGTTGGAGCATCGGGCGCTCGGCATCTCCGCGCCAGTAGGCTCCGGCGACGCTTAGCAGTTTGACCGCCTTGGAGTTGATCTCTCGTGAATTCTCCACGTGCGGTCCACGGCAGAGGTCCACGAAGTCGCCGCTTTGGTAGATGGAGAACGTGGTCTCCGGATCGTCAACTAACAAATCGGCGATCAACTCCAATTTGTAGGGTTGGTCGGTGAAGAGCGCTTTGGCCTTCTCGGCATCGAGCTCCTCACGAACAAACTCCTGCTTTTCTTGGATCAGCTCCCGCATCCGGGCCTCGATCTGCACTAAGTCATCCTCGGTGAGCGTTCGAGGCAGGTCGAAATCGTAGTAGAAGCCTTGCTCGATAGGCGGCCCGATGGCAACCTTGCCGGTGGGGAACATCTCCAACACAGCTTCGGCCATCAAGTGCGCCGCCGAGTGGCGGATGCGGTACAACCGGCTCTCGTGATATTCTGACGAATCCATGATCTCCTCCTTGATAATTAATTGCAAATTGCAAACAAAAAACCCCACATCCTCTTGGGACGTGGGGCCTCACGCGGTTCCACCCAAGTTTCCCCGATAACCGTCAGGAGACACTCTTGTGGCTATAACGGGCCAACCCGGGAGCCTTTACTTGGTCATCGCCGTTCCAGACTCCGCTCGCGGGGGGTTTTCGCCGGGTTCCGGTGAAGAAGGCTTGCAGTCAGTGGTCTTCTCTCCCTGTCACGTTCCGCCGGGTACTCGTCCCGCTCAAAGCTTTACAGATTGTCCAAATTATAACCGCAATGCAGGGAGATGTCAAGCGCCTGCGAGCGTGAATTGGGCTACGAAGGGCGAAATCACCACCTCATTTGATTCTCTTGACTAATGGGACTATAATGGGGTCAAGATGAACACGCCAGAGAAAAAACTGCCGCAATCGCAACAATTAGCGCTCTTCCAGGAGGCGGAGGCCGGAGGTACTCCGGCAACACAGACGCCTGCCACGCCGGAGATCAACGCCCGCTCGTCTTTTAACGTGGTGTTAGGCTCGTTTGAGCGCTACATGGAGCAGCGTGGGTTCACGGAAAACACCCGGCAGGCTTTCCGCTTAGATATGCAATTGCTGGCCGATTACCTGGGGCCGGGGACGACGTTGGGACAGATCGTGACCGCAAATCTCAAAGCATTCCTCACCTGGATGAAGCAGGCGCGCGGCGTGCCGTGTAGTCCCAAAACGTTAGAACGCCGTATCACCACGTTGAAGGTCTTCTTCGGCTGGTTGGCGGAAGAAGGCGTGTTGCCCCGTGACCCGGCTGCCCCACTGATCCACCGTTCGGTTTCTGCTCCCCTGCCGGAGGTGCTGGATGACGCCGAGATGCAGGCGGTGCTGGCGGTCACGCAGGCTATGCGGCAAGGAGATGAGCAACGCAAACCCGATCCTCGCCCGCATTTGCTGGTCACGTTGCTCCTCCATACCGGTATCAAGAAAGGAGAGTGCGTCAGAATCGTTCTCAACCATCTCGACGTGAGCGACTCCACGCGCCCGGCCTTGTGGGTACGGTACGCCACTCCCGGCCGCCGGCACAAGGAGCGGCGCATCGTGTTGCCGGCGCGGTGGCTGATGATCTTTCAAGAATATTTGGCGGCCTACAAACCCCGTCAGTTCCTTTTTCCCTGGACGGCGCGCAACTTAGAGTACGTGTTGACGAAGGTGGGGCAAGAGGCAGGCGTCACCCGCCTGACTTTCGAGATGCTCCGCTGGACTTGCGCCCTGCGCGACTACGTTGAGGGGATGGATCGGGACGCGCTACGGCAAAAACTGGGGCTTTCGGACATCAGCTGGTACGAAGTGGAGCCAAAACTCGCACTGCTGGCCCGGCAAGTAAAAGTTACCAAGTTGGGAAGTTAAAAGTTGCGCCAACGCTACTCCCTACTCCCTTACTCCCTTACTTCCTACTCCCTTTTTACTCCATCATTGTCCCAAAAATTATAACAGGAGGCTTTCGACATGTCACACTCTCTTTCCGAAAAGATCACCCACCGCACAGCGCGGGTGGGCGTCATCGGCCTGGGC
>JAUWHU010000367.1 GCA_030605705.1 Thermoflexia bacterium
CCTGCGACTGGTAGCAGATAACCTTGCCCAGGTCAGCCTCGGTCACCAAGCCCTGCTCGGCGAGATAGTCGAAGAAGTTGCCGCACGTGAGGATGGTAGCCTGCAAGGCCAGGGCCAGAAACACTTTGAGCGCGTTGCCCTCCAGTGTAGCCAGCAGACCCGAATCAAGCAGGTCGTGGTGCAGCTGAATGTAAACCTCGTGACGCTCGGCCCACCCATCGGCAGTGTAAGCCAACGATCGGTCAATGTGAATATCCATAGTCTTCGACATGGGACATTATCCTCCAGGTAAAATGGTCAGGTCTGGCCTGATAGCACAGGCCACCGGGACACGGCAGTCCTGCACCGGATAGCACCGGTTGATGACGACGAGGCGACGGCAGCCTCTATGCCGGATGGTGCCGGCCGATGACGACGAGGTATGGCAACCTCAAATGGGCACGGCAGCCCCCCACTGAATGGCACCGGCGGACTATGTAACCACGGTGTTTCCCGTCTGTAGCGGGCTGGCGACGCTGGTTTTAGCCGTTGGGTGTTCATTTGCCAGACCGCGAAATTCGCCCGTTAAGGGGGCTGGCTTGGCGACCCATATCAGAATACCTTTTTGCCTGCGCAGGCCCCTTCCTGGGCTTGCTGTGAGGTCAATGCTGGCCTTGAGCCAGCATAAAGCCAGCATTGAGCCAGCATCAAGCCCGCATTAGGCCAGCATCAATGCCCGCATTGACGCTCATGTATGGCCGGGATCGAGAAGTAGCTCGTAATCGTGTTTTAGCGAGCGCGCTGCGCGTACGCGGGGTTCTGGCAACTGCCCGCTACGATAAGCCTGCAGCCCCTGCCAGGCCAACCAGAGAAAGGTGCTGCTCGGCCCGCTGTGCAACTCGGCGGCCAGCGCGTAGACCTGATCTCGCAACCACTCCGTCCCCGTTACATCGAGCGTCATCTTCGCTCGGGCGCGATCGCGCTGCGTTTGCCGCTTCTGCGAAAGTGTGCGCCGCCGATTAGCTTGACGTTGTGCAGCATCACCTAACACTGCGGCAACATCTGGACTCAAGTCATCCCAGGCCCCGTTTCCGGTCATAACCCCACCTCCTGAACCAGTCGCGCCAATCCTCGTTGATAACCACCGTGGTACTGATCGTTGATTCGAATCCCGCGGATGGCCCGTCCCTTAGGGGCATATTCCCACAAAGTTTTACCCCAGCGTGGGGCTTCTTTTGCGCGGGGATCCATGGGGATCGCCGGCCACACCAGACGCTTGAATTGCTGGGCCATGGCCCGCAGCTGCAAGTCTGACTCATTTGTCTGCCGCTCCCAATGCGTAGGCAGCACTCCCAGGAACTTGCCACGGAACGCCCCGGCCTTCTGGAGACTAACCACCGTTCCCAGCGCATCCATTGCTCCCACCACAGCCAGGTGTGATAATGCTACCGGAATGACAAAGAAGTCGGCGGCTACCAACGCGCCAATTTGCAGCACGTCTACGCCGGGCGCCACATCCAGGAGGCACACATCGTACTCGCTGGCGAGCTCTGCCAACGCATTGCGTAACAGATACTCGCGGAAGTCCATTCCCGCCAGAATCTGTTTCGCCTGCAGCGTCTTTTTGTGCCCCAAAATCACATCGAGCCGTGGTCGTCCACTGGGACGTACCGCTTGCAGCCCACGTTCACGAATGAGCAGCTCGTACAAGCCATCGGCTTCTCCGGACTTCTTTAAGGCGCCCATTCCTAAGGCATCGGCCACGTTTCCTTGGGCGTCCAAGTCCACCAGCAACACATCACGCCCTTGCAAGGCTAAGCCATGGGCCACTGTTACCGCGGTTGTCGTCTTCCATACACCGCCTTTTTGATTCAGAAATGTCAAGGTTTTCACTACGCTCTCCTTTTCCCTCGTTCTACTGAAACAATGTCCCCTGCACCGGCCCCGTACTATTTTCCCCTGCGGGGTGGGTCTCCCGCCCGCAGGGGGCCGACCAGAAGCCCTGGTCTGGATCAAAGATAACGAGCTCACCGCCAGGACGCTCCACTACAACGGGGG
>JAUWHU010000427.1 GCA_030605705.1 Thermoflexia bacterium
ACCCGTCAGACCAAGGGCCAGACCTATCCAACATAAAGGCCCACAATGACCATCAGGATCATTATAGCGAAGTGGATTATTCGCTGCGTAGGTATAGCGATTAAAGAGTTGTGGATTATATGGATCAGGCACAATCGTATCCGCTTGCACAAACCGTCCCAACGCGGGATGATAATACCGCGCGCGATAGTATATCAAGCCTGTGCCGGGTACGTCGCGTTGGCCCGTGAACGTGAAGTCAGTGGGTAAGGTACCCGCGGCCCAGCGGTACGCGCCGTAAGGCGCGTACCGCCGCCGCGCTACGACGTTCCCTGCGGCATCCGTGGTGAGGCTGGTCGAGCCTAAATGGTCCGTGTGCAGGTAGTATACCACACCAGCACGGCGCAGCGCCACGCGCTGCCCGCCATGATAGTAGTATTTGGTGATTTGCACCCGCGCCACGGTTCGCTCCGCTGTCGTGGCGTTGCCCACGCGGTCCGTGGCCGTCACGCGGAAGGTGTAGCGCTTGCCCTGCTCCTGGCGACACGGGGATGTGTCGCCTTTCTCGTCTCGCTAATTTCTCTCGTACAACCGCGTCTTGAGTCCCAGAATCTCACGCCGGACTTGAGCATCCTCTTCCATGCGGGCGCGGATACGCGCGCAGCCATACATGATAGTCGTGTGATCGCGTCCGCCCAGCTGTGCCCCGATCTGGGGAAGGGAAGCTCCCGTTTCCTCGCGCAGGAGATACATTGCGATTTGACGGGGGTAGGCAATGCGTTTGTTCCGGCGCGCACTGCGCAAGTCATCTAAGGAAAGGTTGTAGTACGTAGCTACCGCCTCAATGATCTCTTGCGAGGAGAGCTGGGGGCGGTTCGGCAAGAAAGCGTGGAGGGCGTCGCGGGTGGCTTCGAGGGTCAGCGGCTGGTTCGTCAGACGGGTCATGGCTAACACGCGGTTCAGCGCGCCTTCCAACTCCCGGATATTGCTCTCGACGTGCTCCGCAATGAACTCCAGGACTTCGGCGGGAACTGTGACCTGTAGTTGAGCGGCCTTTTTCCGCAGGATGGCTAACCGGGTCTCAAAATCGGGTGGTTGGATGTCCACGATCAGCCCCCAGCCCAGCCGGGAGCGGAGCCGTTCCTCCAGTGTCACCATGGCCTTGGGGGGGCGGTCGCTGGTGAGCACGATTTGCTTGCCGGTGTCGCGCAGGGCGTTGAACGTGTGGAAGAATTCTTCTTGGGTGCTCTCCTTGCCGGCGATGAACTGGATGTCATCTATTAGTAATACTTCCGTGCGGCGGTATTTGTCGCGGAAGGTATCGGTGGTGTGGTTGCGAATGGCTTCCACGAGGTCGTTGGTGAACTCCTCGGAAGAGATGTAGAGAACGTTCAGGTTCATCCGGTAACAGGCCTGCCCGATGGCGTGGAGGAGGTGCGTTTTCCCCAACCCTACTCCGCCGTAAATGAAGAGCGGATTGTAGGCGCGCGCCGGCGTTTCGGCAACGGCCATCGAGGCGGCTTGAGCCAGACGATTGCCCGATCCCACGATGTAATTGTCAAAGGTGTAGGCCGTGTTGAGACCGGGATCGGGGGCGAGAGCGGGTTGCACTGTGCTTTGCAGCAGGGGGCCGGGCGGAAGGCTGGCGGAACGTTTGTTCTCCCAGACCACGAAACGCGCTCCCATTTCCTGCCCGGCGATATGATCTAAGGTCCGTTGTACGACCGGGTACAGACGATCTTCGAGCCATTCGACAGCGTAGCCGTTTTTTACGCCAACCACCAACCTGTTGTTATCTTCAAGTCCGAGACAACGGGTCCCTCGTAGCCAGGTATCATAAGTGGCGCGGGGCAGCTGCAGTTCCAACTCGCCCAAGGCGGCTTGCCATAACCTCTGTGGATTCTCTATGGACATACCCGACCCCTCGTTTTGTGGGAGACGCAAAAGTCCCCCCTCACGATGATAATGTTACATCGTTGGTTTACCAAAGATGGCGTCTACCCCTGTGGTCCTTCTGGGGTAGGCTGATGGAGGGATTGCTCCCTCACCATGTCTATTCTACCAGAGAATCGGCGATAAGGCAATCCCCAGAGGCCCTATTTTCTTTAAGAATGGGGAAGTTTTAAGGTTGTCTCTTGTGCTGTGAATAGCAAAATTTTTATTCCGAGCCGGTGCTGTTTTACGGTTATGTTCCCCTACATCTATGGTTTGAGCTGTGGAAAAGTCTGTGGAAAATAAGGTATAAATTTCTCTCACCAAATCATTTTGTAATTGACCGGCTTCCGTCTCATGCTTCCTTTACAGATTCTGGCTACCTGCGTTGCTGCCCCCCGCGTAGTCGCTCGCGGCCGAGCTCCAGCTGGCGAGTGAGGGCCATCCATTCGTCCACCAGCAAGATCAGGCCGGCGCCTTTGGGAGCCAGCAGATAGGAGTTGAACCAGATCTGCAGCCACCAAAGGGGCACTGGGTATTTCTTGAGCGTGACGACCACCGCTGTTTTCCCCCAGAGTGATTGATAGAAGCGCACGCGGGCGTCTTTCTCCTGTTCGGGAGGGAAAATTTCGTTGAAAGGAACAGGACGGATATTTTCTATCCGGCGGTAGGAAAACGTCACGGGGTAGAGGGGCGTCTGCACGGTGAAGCGACGGTCGTGGCAGTGTACAGCTGCGTGACGGGCCAACAGGCAATGCAGGAATAGCAACAGTCCGACCAGGGAGATCATCAAGGGAACCCAGCCGCTGGGCATCCCCGGTAATTTTCCCTGCCCGGCGATCCACCACAGCGCGATGCCGCCGGGAATCAGCCAGAAGGCCAGTGCCTGCCGATGGTGGGCCAGCGTTTGATAGATCAACAACGGGAATCGTTTAAGTGTTTTGTGTGCCATAGGTTTTTGCTCCCTGGTAATGATTGCATAGGTCACGTAGGATACAGTGTTCGCAGCGGGGCTGCCGGGCAGCGCAGACCCGCCGCCCGTGCTCAATGATCTCAATGTGGAAGGGGTAGTAGAGTTCCGGCGGCACGATCTTTTCCAGCAAGGCGTGGGCCTTTTCCCGCGAGGTTTGGGGCGGGATAAGCCCCAGTCGCCGCGTGACCCGGTGGATATGAGTATCAACCGGGAAAGCGGGCCGGCCCAGTGAGAAGAGCAGGACGATAGCAGCCGTCTTCGGCCCGACGCCGTTCAGGCCGGTCAACCAGGCCCGCGCTTCCGTTAGGGGCAGCTCGCGGAGGAACTCCAGTGAGAGCTCGCCGCGCTCCTCTGTGAGACGTCGCAGGATTTTCTGGATGCGTGGCCCTTTGCTGGGGGCCAGGCCGGCCGGGCGAATGGTCTGGATGACCTCTTCCGCAGGCGCATCGCGTACCGCTTCCCAGGTGGGGAAACGGGAGCGCAGCCGCGCGAAGGCCAGGTCGCGGTTGCGGTCGTTGGTGTTCTGGCTCAAGATGGTGTGTACCAGTTCGCAGAGGGGATCGCTGCCAGAGCGCGCAGGGATGTCACCGTAGGCGTGGGCCAGACGCTGGTGGATTTCTAAGACCTTTTCACGCATGAAATCGCTGGAGGGACGGGCTGGTATCATTGTAGTCTAGCCCCTTGTGGACGTTATCAACCTTCAACTTTCAACTTTCAACTTTTAACTCCCAACTTCCAACTCTTAACTCTGTTTCAAGTGGCCCTGAGCGAGGCGGACCCATTTACGCTCCGCCTCGAAGGTCAGGTTCTCCAGCGCTTCTTGCCACGAGACCCAGATGGGGAAGAACTGCTCATCCACTTCAGGACGTTCAGCCTGTTGTCGGGAACGCAGCCGCATCAAGTAGTAATACTCTGTGCGCCGGATAGATTTTTTCCCCAGGGGGAAAGCGACCAGTTGCTGTCCCAGGCTCGTCACGATTTCCAGGTCTGTATAGCCGGATTCCTCGGCGACCTCGCGCAGGGCGGCCTCGGTGGGCCGCTCGCCGGGTTTGATGTGGCCCTTGGGCAGGCGGACTTCATCATTGGAGGGGCGGATGAGCAGCAGCACCTGCTCGCCGGCGGCATCAGTCACCACGCCGCCGGCGGCGGTGTAGAGGACGGGGATGTGTCGTTTTGTCATGTAAAGCCTCTGGCCCTCGCTGAAACGCTGGTGCGCTGGTACGCTGAGACGCTGAGACGCTGAGACGCTGAGACGCTTCTTCTACGCCGTTTCTAAGTAACGCTCCAGCTCCCATGGGGTGACCTGGATGCGGTACTCGTCCCACTCGTTCCACTTGGCCCGGATGAAAGTTTTGGCGATGGATTCCCCCAGGGCGTCTAAGATCACCTCATCTTGCTCCAATGCTTTCAGAGCCTCCGCTAAGGTTCCGGGCAGGGTACCGATGTCCCGTGCTTTCCGTTCGGCCTTGCTGAAGTGGTAAATATCCTCGTTGACCATCTCCGGTGCTTGCAGCCCCCTCTTGATGCCGTCCAAGCCCGCGGCCAACATAGCGGCGAAGGCTAAGTAAGGGTTGGCGCTGGGATCGGGACAGCGTAGCTCGACCCGCGACGCCGATTTGTGCCCGAGGGTGGACGCCGGCACGCGGATGAGGGCCGAGCGGTTCTGCTGCGCCCAGCAGATGTAGACGGGCGCTTCGTAGCCGGGCGTGAGCCGCTTGTAGCTGTTCACGGTAGGGGCGGCGATGGCGGCCAGTGCTCTGGCGTGAAGCAGCTGTCCGGCGACAAAGGCTTCTGCCAGCGGGGAGAGGTG
>JAUWHU010000362.1 GCA_030605705.1 Thermoflexia bacterium
CCTTTTCCAACTGTTCATCGGTGTGCGTGGCGATGTAGCTGGTGCGCAGGAGTGTGAGGTCCGGCGGCACGGCCGGCGGTAGCACCGGGTTGGTGTAGACGCCGGCCTCGAAGAGTGCTTTCCAGACCTTCAGGGTCTTGACATCGTTCCGGATGAGAATTGGAATGATGGGCGTCTCGGTGCTGCCTATGTCGAAGCCCAGCTCGCGGTAGCGGCGACGCATGAATGCACCGATCTCGTTCAGGCGCGCGATGCGTTCCGGTTCTTCACCCATCACTTCCAGGGAGGCCAGGGCCGCCGCGGCGTTGGCCGGCGGGATGCTGGCGCTGAAGATGAGCGAGCGGGCGGTGTGTTGGATGTAATCAATCACGTCGGCATCGCCGGCGATGAACCCGCCTAGCGAGGCGAAGGCCTTGCTAAAGGTTGCCATGATCAAGTCTACGTCGTCAGTCACACCGAAGTGGGCCGCTGTACCACGCCCGCTGCCCAGGACGCCTATTGAGTGCGCGTCATCCACCATCAGCCGTGCCCCATACTTCTGGCACAGGGGGATGATCTCCGGCAGGGGGGCGATATCTCCGCCCATGCTGAAGACGCCATCCACGACCACCAGCTTCCCCACCTCTTCCGGCAGAGAGGCGAGCGCGCGGTCCAAAGAGTCCATGTCGTTGTGGACGAAGCGTTTCACCTTCCCGTAGGACAGCTTGCAGCCATCCACGATGCTGGCGTGATCGTCCTTGTCGGTGACGACGTAGTCGCCGCGTCCCACGACGGCGGGAATCGTGCCCACGTTGACCTGGTAGCCGGTGCTGAAGACCAGCGCGGCCTCCTTGCCCACCCATTTCGCTATCCGTCGCTCTAACTCCAGGTGTAGCTCTAGCGTCCCGTTGAGGAAACGGGAACCGCTGCAGCTGGGGCCGTAGGTGTTGATGGCGTCAATCGCTGCCTGACGCACTTTGGGGTGCATCGTCAATCCTAAGTAGTTGTTGGAGCCGATCATGATGAGCTGCCGGTCCCCGATGCTGGATTCCGTGCCCTCGTTATTGGTCAAGGGGATGAAGTAGGGATACAGCCCGGCCGCTCGTATTTTCCGGGCTGCCGCAAATCCACCGCTACACTTTTCAAAAATATCCATGATGATTTCCTTTCGATTGCTAGAGAATTAAATCGCGTGTCCATTGTAGATAGGAAAGGGCGAGTGTCAAGCGGAGGGGGAGAATGGAGAATAGAGAATGGAGAATGGTGAAGGGCGAAAGTTGACAGGGGAGTCCTTTCGGGTACGATAGCTTGCATGGCACGTGGTAAAGTGGGATTGGGGCGGCGCGGTGAGACGCTGGCGGCGGAGGTTCTGGCCCGTCACGGGTTTTGCATTGTGACGCGCAACTGGTACTGTCCCGAAGGCGAGGTGGACATCGTGGCGGAGCGGCGCGGAGAATTCACTTTCTTCGAGGTGCGCACTCGCCGGGGGGCGAGATACGGTTCGCCGGAGGAGTCCATCACGCCGCGCAAACGCGCGCGCATGGAAGCGGTGGCCCGTCGTTACTTAGGCGAGCAGGTGACAGAACCGGACGTCCCCTGGCATTTGGGCCTGGTCGCTGTGGAATTGGACCGGCAAGGATATTTGAGGCGCATGACCGTGTACCCTGACCTGGAGGCAGAGCCGTGGGACGCGCAGATTTGATTCCACTGGTCGCCATTATCGGGCCGACGGCCGTGGGGAAGACGAGGCTGGCGCTCGCTTTGGGGCCGCAGATGAATGCGAGGGTCGTCTCCGTGGATTCGCGGCAGTTCTACCGGGGCATGGACATCGGCACGGCCAAGCCCACGCCGGAGGAGCGCGCGCAGCTCCCACACCATCTCATTGACATCGCCGACCCCGACGAGACGGTGGGGCTGGCGCAGTTCCTGCGGCTGGCGCGGGTGGCTATCGAGGATATTGTCGCGCGCGGCAAACTCCCTTTCCTGGTGGGGGGCACCGGGCAGTACATGCGCGCGCTGCTGCAGGGCTGGCAGGTGCCGGAGGTATCGCCCGATCCCGGGCTGCGCGCCGATCTGGAGCAGCGGGCTGCCTCCGATCCCGCTGCGTTGTGGGCGCGGCTGATGGCGCTGGATCCCGAGGCCGCCGACTTCATAGACCGGCGCAACCTGCGGCGCGTTATCCGCGCGCTGGAGGTGTGCCTCAAGACGGGACGACCTTTCTCCGAGCAGCGCCGCCGCGTCCCTCCGCCGTACCGTATGTTGCAGCTGGGCCTGACATCGGAACGGGAATCGCTCTACGCCCGCGCCGATGCCCGCGTCGAGGCGATGTTGGCGACGGGCCTGCCGGACGAGGTGGAATGTCTCCGGGCTTCGGGCTACGGCTGGGAGTTGCCGGCCATGTCGGGACTGGGCTACATCCAGTTCCGTCCCTACTTCGCCGGGCAAGCTGCGTTGGACGAGGTCGCCACGCGCATCAAATTGGATACCCACGACTTTATTCGCCGCCAGTACACCTGGTTCCGCCTTACCGATCCGCAGATCCACTGGTTGGAAGCCGGGGAGAACGTGGCGCAGGAGGCGCAGGACTGGTTACGGACAGAGACAGAGGCGGAGAGATAGAGATAGAGACAGAGACAGAGACAGAGATAGAATGAGAATTAGCACTCTCCTCTTGCGAGTGCTTGACAAAATTTTGAACCATGTTATGATAGGAAAGTTGTTAGCACTCCTTCGTCGGGAGTGCTAACGCTGTAAAGCAAGAACTATCAAACACATGGAGGTAACAAGCATGAGTATCAAAATCCGACCCCTGGGCGACCACGTTATCGTTGAGCCGATCGAAGAAGAAGATATGACCTTCGCCGGCGGCAAGCTGATTCTCCCCGATACGGCCAAAGAGAAGCCCCAGCAGGGCAAGGTACTGGCTGTCGGTCCCGCTATCGAGACCGAGGATGAGGATGGCAATATCATCAGTATGCAGGAAGGCGATTTGGTGATCTACGCCAAATATGGCGGCACCACCTTCAAGACCCGCGAGGGCCTGAAACTGTTGATCCTGAAGGAAGATGACATCCTGGGCGTCATTGAAGAATAATTTCCCCGGATATTTCGTACAACTAAAATTTTAGGAGGTATAGAAGGATATGGCTAAGCAATTACGATTTGGTAGTGAGGCCCGCACATCGCTGAAGGCCGGTATGGATATTTTGGCCGATGCCGTGGTGACGACCTTAGGCCCCAAGGGCCGCAACGTGGCTTTGGATAAGAAGTGGGGTTCCCCCACGATCACCCACGATGGCGTGACCGTGGCGAAGGAGATCGAGCTCGAGGACCCCTTCCAGAATATGGGCGCGCAGCTGTTGAAGGAAGCGGCGACCAAGACGAATGACATCGCCGGCGATGGCACGACCACGGCTACATTGTTAGCCCACGCGCTCATCGAGGAAGGCATGAAAAACGTCGCCGCCGGCGCGAACCCCATGCTTCTCAAGCGAGGCATCTTAGTAGCCGCCGAGAAAATCGCCGAGACCATTGGTGGGGCCGCTGTTGACGTCGTTACTAAAGAGGACATCGCCAACGTTGCCGCTATCTCCGCGCAGGATCGTGTGATCGGCGAGTTGATCGCTGAAGTGATGGAGAAGGTCGGCAAAGATGGCGTCATCACTGTAGAGGAATCGAAGGGCCTGGAATTTGAGACCGAGTACGTCGAAGGTATGCAGTTTGATCGTGGTTACATCAGCCCTTACTTCATCACCAACGCCGAGACGATGGAAGCGGTGATCGAGGATGCCCACATCCTGATTTACGACAAGAAAATTTCCGTGGCGCAAGACCTGGTCCCGATTCTGGAGAAACTGGTACAGAAAGGCGTTCGCAACCTGGTCATCATCGCTGAGGATGTGGATGGCGAGGCTCTGGCTACATTGGTCGTCAACAAACTGCGTGGCCTGCTTACCGCCCTGGCTATCAAGGCCCCCGGCTTTGGGGATCGCCGCAAGGCTATGTTGCGCGATATCGCCACGCTGACCGGCGGCCATGTGATCACCGAGGAGGAAGGCCGCAAGTTGGATAGCGCCACCCTCGCGGATCTGGGCCGTGCTGACAAGATCATTACCACCAAGGATGATACTACCATCGTGGGCGGCCACGGGGACGACAAGACGATTCTGGCCCGCATCGAGCAGATCAAGGCCGAGATTGAGCACTCCACCTCCGACTATGACCGTGAGAAGCTGCAGGAACGGCTGGCCAAGATGGCCGGCGGCGTCGCTATCATCCGTGTGGGCGCGGCGACCGAGACCGAGTTGAAGGAAAAGAAGCACCGCGTCGAGGATGCCCTGAGCGCGACCCGCGCAGCTGTCGAGGAAGGTATTGTGCCCGGCGGTGGGGTGGCCTTGCTCAACGCCATGAAGGTCCTGGACGATGTCAAGATGGACTACGCCGATGAGCAGACCGGCGTCACCATCCTGTACAAGGCGCTGGAGATGCCCATCCGCAAGATCGCCGAGAACGCCGGCATGGACGGCGCGGTGATCCTGGACGCTGTCCGCCGCAAGCAGGTTGCAGAGGGTAACAACCTCATCGGCTACGATGTCATGACTGGGAAGTTCACGGACATGCTTAAGGCCGGCATCAATGACCCGGCGAAGGTGACCAAGGGCGCGCTGCTCAATGCAGCTTCCGTCGCTGCCATGGTGCTCAGCACCGAGGCGTTGATCACCGACATCCCCGAGGAAGAGAAGCCAATGCCCGGTGGCGGCGGCGCTCCCGGCATGGGCGGGATGTACTAAACCGGACGGTTTGTTCAAACGTCAGCCCCCGATCTACGGATCGGGGGCTTTTTCGTTGTAAGGTCTGGTGATGGACGCCGGGAATAATTGTGATACACTAACTGGTGGGCACAAGCGTCATGGTGTACTCATCATTTCCCGCTTGCTGGTGAATAGGAGGAAAGTAACTATGAGTGACCGTCCGATGTACGCTCGTTTCTACAAATGTGACCTGCACATGCATACGCCATTGGACCTTCATTGGCGTCAAGACGGTACGCGGTTACGCCATACAGATAGCGATAAGCGTAAACAACAAATCGCTCGTGCTTACCTCAAGGCTTGTCATGATGCCGGACTGGAAGCCATCGCCGTCACCGATCACAACTTTGCGCCATCGCCTGAAGAGTCGTTTGTCAATTGGTTGCATCAAGAGAACAAAGCAGTGGCGCAAAAAATGGAACGCCCCCCCCTGCTCATCTTTCCCGGCTTTGAAGTAGAAGCGGATGTGGGCAAGGGCTGTCATGTGCTGTGCCTGTTTCCACCGGACACACCACTACCAGTGGTAGATAGCCGTCTCACCACGCTGGGGCTGCCACCGGAAAAGCGTTTCGATCAACAAAAGCGGCCTCGCCAGTCTACCGTTCGCCTTCTGGATATCCTCGAGACAGTTCAGATGGACCCTGACTATACCGGCATTGTCATAGCGCCTCATCCGTTCGACAGAAAAGGGATATGTGACGACGACCGGATCGAGATGTGGCTGCAGCAGGAGGAGTTCAAAAACCCCGACCTGTTGTGCATCGAGCTACCAAAGCCGTTGGAAGAGATGTCCGAGGGCCTGAAAAAGATGGTTCGAGGTGGTGACGATTGTCTGCTCGAGTGGAGACGCGAACGACCGATTGCCTACGTGATGGGGTCAGATTGCTACCGCCTGCACCGTAGCGACCAGGACCCTGGCAACTATATTGGCTTTCGTCACACCTGGATCAAGATGAGCCGGCCATCTATCGAGTCACTGCGCCAGGCTTTTTTGGATCGTGATTCGGGCATCCGTTTTGGCCCGCAATCTCCTGAAGAAGCGTACACTTATCCCAAACTTCGCCGTATCAGCGTGCAGGGAGCAACTTTTCTAAAAGCTGATCCCATCACCTGGAGTCCCAACCTCAATTGTCTCATCGGTTCGCGGGGAACGGGCAAGTCCACGTTACTGGATTACCTGCGCCTGGCCCTGGATCGTTTGCGGGATGGTGATTTACCCGGTGATCTGCGAGACGAGATCAACGCTCGTATTCGGGAGACCCTACCTTCCACGGCGCAGGTGGAGGTGGTGCTGGAGAAACCGGAGGGCGAATACCGGATCGTATATCGCGATGATCGGCGTCAGGTCTTTACGGCAGGCGCTGACGTACCTGACCCGGACATGGACGTGCGCGCGCTGTTTCCTTTTCGTATTCTCTCACAGCGGGAAATTGATCGCAGCATAGACCGGCGTGACCGGCAAGCGTTGCTGCGTATCCTGGACGATTTCATCCGCTCAGAACTTGACTCATTAGCGGCGGATGCGGAACGTCTGCGCGGCCGGGTGGGAGAGATCGAAGCGGCACTGGAGACCAGACGCGAGGGGCAGAAACGGCGTGCTGCTCTGGAGACCGAGCGCAAAGGATTGGAAAAGCAGTTAGATAAACTGGAAAAACTACGTGAACCGCTGCAGCGGTGGCAGGGTGTAGAGGTAGAGCAACGGTTTTTCGCAGACTTGTTCGAGGAGACAGGGGAGTTGCTCCAAGTCTGGCATGAACGGTTGGAAGACCTGGAACTGCACGCTACGGTGCTCACCGACGACTTGCGCCAGAGCCCGAACGCTGCGTTAATAGCAGAGGCATCTGAATTAAGCGACCAGGCCACCGCGCAGTTAAAGGCGGCCATTGAGACCGCATTGGACAACTTTGAACAGATAACTTCCTGGGATGATGCTCCTTTGCGCACCATACATCGCCGACGCTGGCAGCCACTCTTTGAACGAGAACAACAGACGTTCGAGCAAGCACAGCTAGAGGCGCAGGCGGGCGGGGATGACCTGGCAAAAATAGACCAACTGCGTCACCGGATGGACACCTTGAGGGTTGAATTGACTGTATTGCAGCAAGAAGCCGACGAAATCGAGGAATTGGAGGATCAGCGGAAGGAAATAGTGGCCGCACTGCATAGGGTCTGGCGAGAACAAACCGGGGCCCGGCGAGACAAAGCCGAGGAACTGATGGCGGTCCTGCGCCCCCAGCCAGATGCCAAACCACTCGTGGAAATCCAGGTGATACACCAGGGAGACCTGGACGCGGCTGTCAAAATTCAAGCGGCCAAGATTCCTGATCGGCGGCGCATTAACGAGCAAGACATTGCCAGCCTGGTTGAATGCCTGGATGGTCCATCTGGCGCTGACCCTGTCTCAACTGTGATGGGCCGCTTTATCGCAGAAGCCCGTGCTGGAATTGCGAGCCCTGTTTTGAGCCAAGTTTTCCAGGACCGTCGGCGCGAGGCTTTCTTGGATGCCTATACCGAACCTGTCCTGCGGGCGTTGGAAGTTGAGCGCATCCCTGATCGCATCACGTACCTGGTCTACCGGCAAGACGGCACTCTGGCCGGGCCGATTGAACGGGTGTCGGCCGGGCAGCAGGGTACCGCTATTCTCAACTTATTGTTGGCTGGAGGGGAGGAACCGCTCGTCGTGGACACCCCCGAGGAAGGTCTGGACAACGAAGGCGTTTACTCGGAACTGGTCCCCCTCTTTCAACGTGAAAAGGAGCATCGCCAAATCATCATCGTCACACACAATGCCAATATTCCGGTTAACGCCAGTGCGGAGATGATTGTGGCCCTGGACGCCGTCGGTGTCGTATCAAGGGAAACCCTCGCGAGCATCGTCCAAGAGTGCGGGCAGTCTCTGAGCGACGCTCAGTTGTTGCATCTGCTCGGCCTGGTACAGCGAAAAGACTGGGAAGATGCAGTACGCAAGTACTTGGGCACAAAGCGTCATTGGCCCGATTCCACGGTAAAGCAAGTGCTGCGGACAATCGGCGGCCGACGGCAGGCGGAAGGACACATCAAACGTTTGCAACTGACAGAGTCTGGTCCGCCTGAACCGGCCGTCGGTGCGCTGGATGCACCGGCCGTCAAACGAGCGGTGCAGGACATTATGGAAGGCTCTAAGGAAGCCTTCCGCCGCCGCCGCGAAAAGTATGGCTTTTGAGGAGGAACTGACAGATGTATGACGCTATGTCCGAACTATTGTCCGAAATCGCTGCTGGAGAGGATATCTACCTGGAACTCAAAGAGGTCATCTTCAAGGGCAACCAAATCCGCTTTGGCGGCGCCGACACCAAGGCAACCGAGTTCATTGCACGACGGCTCTGTTGCTTTGCCAACACCGAGGGAGGCGTCCTCGTCTTGGGGGTCAACAAGCATCGAGAAATCGTTGGTGTGACGCCGGACAAGATGGACTTGCTGGAACAGTGGGTGGTCAACGTCTCCCAGGACAACTGTGAGCCGCCAGTGTACATTATCCCTGACCGGCGACTACTGCCCAATGCCGAGGGGATGGCACTTTTGTGCCTCAAAGTGGATGTGCCCAAAAGCCCCTACGTTCACCACACGTCTGGTGGTCGCTGGATGAGCCGGGTTGGCTCACATTGTCGTGATTTGCGCGCCGACCAACTTGCGCGTCTGCTGGAGCGTCGCCAGATAGGACAGCCCTTTGAGGAACGGCCTATTTCCAGCGCCGCTCTTGAAGCGCTCGACACAGACTTGTTTGAAGCGTACTGCCAGCGTCGCTTTGGGCCGGGTGATATGTTTGAGCAGCCGGGGATGGAATTTCGGCTGATTAACTTGAAACTAGCTGCTCGTTTGGAAAGTGGGTTGGTCGCTCCCACTGTAGTGGGTTTATTGCTCTTTGGCCGGGAACCGATCACGACCTGGTTGCCGGGCGCCTTTGTCCAGTGTGTGCTCTACCGAGGCATTATGGCCGACGCTCACGAACAGTTGGATGAAAAACTGTTTCGCGGCCCGGTAGCGGAACAAATTGTCCAGGCTACGCGCTTTGTTCAGCGACATATCCCCGTAGCGGCTGAGAAAACATACGAGGGACGGATGGACCACCCGGCTTTTTCACTGCGTGCCGTTCACGAGGCAATCGTGAATGCTGTCGTTCACCGCGATTATCAACTGTCAGGATCCAACGTGCGCGTGATGGTCTTTGATGACCGTATCGAAATCTCTAACCCCGGCGGATTGCACAATACGTTGCGACCTGAGAATCTGTTTGCCGGAGCACAGCCTTATCGTCGCAACCAGGTCTTGGCCGGGTTCCTGCGTGATTACTCGAGTCCGCTCACTGGTCGGGCGTTGATGGAATCGCGAGGTGAGGGTTTTTTGATGCTGGTGCGCGAAACGCGCGCCCTGGGTGGCGATGTAGAGTTGGACTCGCAGCCTGGGGCGCTAAAGTTGATCCTCGGACGGGCAAAATTGTAGAATAATCTAAAGGCAATATGGTTCAGTTAAGATTCTGGAAGTCTGGCCCGTCTTTAACTAAACCTCATTGAACTTAAACCCAGCTTAAAGTCTAGCAGTCAGACCCAGGAGGCAAACTATGAAACTGTTTGATTTCTTTACTTCGACCCGCCGTCCGGCGAAGGGAACTCCGGTCCGCTCACCGGAGGAGGTGCTGCAGGCTATTATGAGCTTGAACCGCTCCACGGCGCCTTATCGCATCGTGGATGGACGGGAGAAAGGCGTGGACTTCATCGCTGAGTGGAAGATCGTGGATGCGCAGTGGTACGAGATCTTCGCCAAAGCGGGACTTAAAAAGGTGTTCAGGATTTACCTGAAGCTCGATCCGCAGAAGCATGAGGTGCGGGCCGGGGACCGGGAGTACACGGTGGCATGGCGAGCCGGCATTCCGACGCTTTCCCTTTCCGCCGAGTTCTTCAAGGGGCAGAAGCAGGAGGTCGAATTCGGCACGGCTTACGCCTTCAAGGAGAACCTCGCGCCGGGGCAGGTCTACAAGTACCGCTTCGCCACCAACGAGATCAAGAAGCCTATCCAGGACGCCGTCACTCGTTGCGGTTGGACGTACCGGGGTATCGCTTTCGGCAAGCTATAGAACTGGTGATTGGTGAATAGAGAATGGAGAATGGCAAACTCGCCTTATCGCTTTCTCGTTCACTCGCTCTCTCGCCTTATCGCCTGTCGGCCTTTCTCTGTCACGGACCACAGCCGCGCGCCGTTGTTCTTGGCTCCGCATAGCGATTTTAGGGAGCAGCTCTCGCAACCATCAGCACATTGCATGTTCTCGCTCAGGTAGCCTTGTCGCGCGAGCTGTTCTGCCATCTGGCTCACCAGCTCCGGCGTCGTGTCTAGCGTACTCGCCAGCGCTGCCGTGGTTTGCAGGTGTGTCCCCTGCGCGATTTGTCGTAGCAACCGGTGTAACATAATCTTCCCTGATTGTATCTGCCTCGAAAATAAACCCCAGCTATGGCTGGTCTCATTGGGGCTTTCTGCCCCAAACTACGTGACTGAGAGCCACCAGACGGGTGGTTAAAATAAACGCAGAGTCGCTGAGCAGCAGAGCCGCAGAGAGAAAATATAAAAACTCTGCGCCTCGGCGTCTCTGCGTTGCTTCTGCCGCGAAAATAAACCGCCCGTAGTAGCGACTTCAGTCGCTCTGGTCTTGTTTGAACGACTAAAGTCGCTACTACGAGCAAAATTGCCAATGTCCAGTTACGAGGTTAAGCCCCCAGGAGCGTGCCCACCTGGTAGACGAGTACGCCCGCACCTAACGAAAGACCCAGGAGCAACAGCAGGCTCACCAGTGTCCAGCGGTTGCCCACTTCTTGTTTGATGGTGGCGACGGTGGCGACGCAGGGGATGAAGAGCAGCTGCACGACCAGGAAGGCCAGGGCCGCCGAGGGCGTCAAGGCTGCCGGCAAGGCTGTCTCTAAATCGCCGTAGAGGATGCTCAACGTGGCGATGGTGTTCTCCTTGGCGATGAAACTGGTGAGCAACGCCGTCATCATCTGCCAGGGAAGTCCCATCCAGCGCCCGACAGGCTCCAGCCAGTGGCCGAACAGCGTCAGGTAACTCTCCGTCACCACGCCGGTGGGAAAGTAGGAGAGCAGCCAGATGATTGCCGAGACGCCGAGGATGATCGTCCCGGCTTTTTGGAGGAAGGCCAGGGTGTTATGCCAGACGTACAGGCCGATGGAGCGCAGGTTGGGGAGGTGGTAGAGCGGGAGTTCCATGATGAAAG
The DNA here is from genome assembly GCA_030605705.1 of Thermoflexia bacterium. Lineage (GTDB taxonomy): Bacteria > Chloroflexota > Anaerolineae > B4-G1 > SLSP01 > JAUWHU01. Next base: position 11,047 of record JAUWHU010000362.1, read on the forward strand.
CCACCTGCTCGCCCTTGAGGATCACGCGGTGCAGCAGTATCCCTAACAGCGCCAGGATGGCGAGAGCGGCTGCGACCAGTCCCCAGGCCACCAGCCCGGCCATATCCCCGAAGAAGAGCGGGGTGAGGACTATGATCACGGCCATGCGGGCGGTACAGGGCACCAGCGGGGCCAGCAGGACGGTGAGCAGGCGCGCCCGCTGCGTCTCAATGATCCGCGTCCCCAGGATGGAGGGCACGTTGCAGCCGAAGCCCAACAGGAGCGGGATGAAGCTCTTGCCGTGCAGTCCCATCGTGTGCATGACCCGGTCGGTCAGGTAGGCGATGCGGGCCATGTACCCGGTATCCTCCAGGATAGCCAGTACGGCGAAGAAGATGATCAAGATGGGTAAGAATGTTACCACCATGCCCGCTCCGCCGATGATCCCGTCAGCACACAGGTTGGCGAACCAGGTCGGCATCCCGGCGAGCGCGCCCCGCGTACTCTCGGCTAGCAGGGCGACGAGATCTCCCAGCCACTCCTGGAGGGGGGTGCCCAGCGTGTAAGTCAGCCAGAAGACAGCGCCCAACACGGCCAGCAGCGCGACCGTGCCCCACACGGGATGCGTGAGCACACTATCCAGCCGGGCCGTCATCCCCAGCTGCCCCACTTTGGGACGCACCACGGCTGCCCGGATCATGCGCCCGATCCATTGGTAGCGCGCTCCGGCGATATCGAGGATGGCGTCTTCGTGCTGATAGAGCAGGTCGTGGACTTGTTTCCAGATCGCTTCCGGCAAGGCGTCCTGCATGAGGGTACACATTTCGTCATCCCCTTCCAGCAATTTGAGCGCGACCCAGGCGGGCTGGTAGGGCACCGGGACGGAGTCCTCGATCAGGGCGCGGATTTTTTCCAAGATCGCCTGGTGGCCGGGCAGGATGGTGGGACGCTGGGGTTGGCAAGAGATTTCCCCTGCGCTTAGCGATTCTACGGTGGCGATCAGCTCCTGGATACCGGTTCCTCGCGCTGCGCACAGAGGAACGACGGGGATGCCCAGTGCCGCTTCCAGTACCTGCGGCTCGATCTTGATGCCCTCTTGCTCAGCCACATCCATCATGTTGAGCGCCAGCACCACCGGCGAGGGCAGGAGCAGGAGCTCGGCCACCAGGTAAAGGCTGCGTTCTAAGATGGCCGCGTCCACCACTGCCACGACGATGTCGGGTCGTCCGTGGATGATGTAATCCCGCGCGATGCGTTCCTCTTCGGAGTTGGCGGTGAGGCTGTAGGTGCCGGGGAGGTCTACGAGGGTAAACTTCTGACCATCATGCGTGCAGGTCCCGGTTTTCTGCGCGACAGTTTTGCCCGGCCAGTTTCCCACGTGCTGGTTGAGGCCGGTGAGCATGTTGAAGATAGTGGACTTGCCGACGTTGGGTTGGCCGGCTAAAGCGATGACCGTCGTCTTGGCGGCAGTCTGTTCCGGCGGGGATGAGTTAACCAGCGGTGACGCCATTTTGGCCCTCCATGAGCAATACGAGAATGCGTCCGGCCTCGCCCCGGCCCAGGGCGATCTGGGTGTCACGCACCGTCACGATGAGAGGCCCGAATCGGTTATTGCGCACGATTGTCACCGGCGCGCCGGGAGTGAATCCCAGTGCGGCGAGACGAGCCACAAAGCGGCGTCCCCCGTGAAGTGCGCGTACCATTCCGCTTTGTCCCATCTGTAGTTGAATGAGTGGAATCATGGCTGTAATGTGTCTCCTTTGTAAAGTTAGAACGTCAGAACGTTGGAACGAATAGCGAATTTTGTCATTTGCTCATTATTAGACTCACCCAGAGTGCTTCTGCTACCTGAAGCGGTAGCTGCACATTTTCTCCCTGGATTTTCACCAGAGTTCCTTCGGGAAGCTGTGCTACGACCCGCAAGCAGCTGCTGGGATCAATGTTGAGTTGCCGTAGGAAGCACAGCACGTCCGGTGATTCTGAGGCAATACGCACGATCCGGCACTCGGCGCCTGGCGCGAGGGAGCGCAGCGGCTGTGGCTCCGGGAGTTCTCCTTCGCCGGCAGGGTGGGGGGGGCGGGTCAGCAAATGCGCTAGCTGTTCGGTGACTGTCTCGGGTGCGGCGTGTTCCAGCCGTCCGGCGACTTCGTGAGCTTCGTCCCAGGGGACGCCTAACAAATCCGTCAGGAAGCGCTCCCAGAGCCGGTGCCGGCGCAACAATGCCGTGGCGACGGCTTCTCCCGCTTCCGTCAGGGTCACGCCCCGGTAGGGATGGTAGACCAGCAGCTCCCTTTGGGCCAATTTCAGGATCATTTCGTGGATTGAGACCCTGGAGAAACCGAAGTACTCTCGCAGCCGAGAGAGCTGCAGCGGGGTAAGCGCGTCTTTCCGCAGGCGGTAGATCGCTCCCAGATAGTCTTCGATGTTTTCTTTAGCCAAGTGCCCCTCGCTCGCGGTGAAATTGTAAGGTATGCCTTATACTTGAATAATAACAACATCTACCGGGATGTCAAATGGAGAATGGAGATAGAGAGGAGAGATAGAGAATAGAGAATAGAGAATAGTGGTTCTTTGGGAATTCCCGTGGTGTTTCGTTAAGTGATGCGAAAAGGTACTACAGGTAGTGCCAAATTGCACATCGGCACTACATCTGGAATAGAACATTTGGAGACCACGGCAATTCCTAAAGAGCCTGCAGATTCTGCCTAATACACCTCTCGAGTTGCAATTACAGAAAACTTGCTCTCTTGCGAAATTCCCGCATGCTGCCGCGCTAAAAAAATTCTAACACAAAAGCCACAATCTGCCAATAGAATTGTTCCTCAATAAAAACAGTAATCTTTTGGACACGGATTTTCCCTTGTTTTTTATCCGTGCGATCCGTGAAAATCCGTGTCCAATTTCTGCTTCTCGTCAGCCTCTCCCGCAAAATGCCGGCGGATCACCGCCGCGAGTACCTTAGAGATGCCGGGGACTTGCCGGAGCTCCGCCTCACTCGCTTTCCGGATAGCGTTCAACGAACCGAGATGCTTGAGCAGTGCTTTGCGCTTCACCGGGCCGATGCCGGGAATCTCGTCAATCTGCGAGGCCAGCCCCCGCTTGCGCCGCCGCTGCCGGTGATAGGTGATGGCGAAGCGATGCGCCTCGTCGCGGATGCGGCGCAGCAAGAGGAGCGCCGGCGCGGACGGGTCGAGCCGGATGGAGCGGCTGCGCCCCGGCACGAAGATCTCCTCGTGACGCTTCGCCAGCCCGATGGCGGGGACCTGCTCGCGCAGGTTGAAGGCGTCCAACACCTCCAGCGCCATCCCTAGCTGACCCTTGCCGCCATCCACGACCAGCAGATCAGGGAGTTTGGCCCACGCCTGACTGCCCCGCGTCCCGCGCAGCTCGCCGCCGGTGACGCGCCGCCAGCGGTCAAAGCGGCGCGTGAGCACCTCCTTCATGCTGGCGAAATCGTCCTGCCCCTGCACGGTGCGGATTTTGAAGCGGCGGTAATGGCTTTTCTTCGGCACGCCGTGCTCGAAGACGACCATGCTGCCCACCACCTCAACGCCCTGCGTGGTGGAGATGTCGTAACACTCCATCCGCACTGGCGAGCGCGGGAGGGCGAGAGCCGTTTGCAACTCGCTCAGCGCAGTCTCGCTGCGATGCTTATCCATCGCCCACTGCGCCTTGAGCGCGCGGAGCGTCTCCGTGGCATTGGTCGCTGCCAACTCGAGCATCTCGCGCCCCGGCCCCTCCCGTGGCACGGTGAGGTAAACCGCGTCCCCGCGTTTGTGGCGCAACCATTGTTCCAGCACTGCCGCGCCGGCGATCTGTTCCGGCAGCAAAATCTCTGGCGGGATGGCGGCCGCGTTGGCGTAGAACTGCTGCAAGAACGCCGCCATCATTTCCTCGTCATCGGAGTAGGCGACCCCTTCTAACACGAAATATTCGCGCCCCAGGAGTTTCCCATTGCGAACGAAGAAGACTTCTACACAGGCGTTGTCGTTGTCGCGGGCCAGCGCGATGACGTCCTGGTTGAGCGCGGCAGTGGTGATGATCTTCTGGTGTTGCATCACCTGGCGCAGGGCAACCAACCGGTCACGCAGCCGCGCCGCCCGCTCGAATTTCAGCGACTCCGACGCCTCCGCGATCTGCCGCTCTAAGTCGGCCACCACCTTCTCCGTTTGCCCCTCCATGAAACGGGCCAGCTGCGCGAGTGTCGCCCGGTACTCCGCCCGATCCACCGTCCCGATGCACGGCCCTGAGCAAAGTTTGAGATCGTAGTAGAGGCAGGAGCGGCGATCCTCTCCGGTGATGTTGCGGTCGCAGGTGCGATAGGGGAAAAGCCGGCGCAGCAAGTCTAACGTCTCACGCAATGCGCCCGTGGAAGTGTACGGGCCAAAGTAGCGACCGCCGTCGCGCTCCATGCGCCGGGTGATGAGCACCTTGGGGAAATCCTCGGCGGTGATCTTGAGATAGGGGTAGCGTTTATCATCTTTGAGGCGCACGTTGAAGCGCGGGCGATACTTCTTGATGAGCGTCGCTTCCAAGATGAGAGCGTCCACCTCGGAGTCGGTGATGATCCACTCCAGGTCGGCGATCTCCGCCACCAGGCGGCGCGTCTTGGGGTGCTCCTGCGCCGAGGCGTGAAAGTAGGAGCGCGCGCGGTTGGCGAGATTGATCGCCTTTCCCACGTAGATTACCTGCCCTTTGGCGTTGTGCATCAAGTAGACGCCGGGCCGGGTAGGGAGAGTAGCTAACTTCTGCCGGAGTTTTTCGGAAAGCGGCTGCATGATCTTATTATAACCCAGCTCGCCAATTGGACTTTGGACAAGCAGTTAGACCTCGGCATTAGCCGGGGTTAGCAAAGCACTTTGACAATCAAACAAG
>JAUWHU010000059.1 GCA_030605705.1 Thermoflexia bacterium
GCCCTCCCCGCGCCGGTCGCCGATCTCGCGGGCGATCTCCAATGCCTGCTCGTGGTACGCGATGGCGCGGCGGACCTCGCCCAGAACCGCATACGCCAAACCTAAGTTGCCCAGATGGACGCCCTCGGCGTTGCGATCCCCCAACCGGCGGGCGGCGGCGAGCGCGCTTTCCAACAAGGGGATGCGCTCCCGTGGCGGGAGGGTGAGGCCGAGGAGGTAGGTCATCCTGCCGGGGAAATCGCTCAGCCAGCGGTCCGCGCTCTCGCAAGAGGGCCATTCCTGCGCGCCGGTCAGTCTCTCCCACGCGGCGTGGAGGTGGGGCCAGAGCCAGCCGAAGCGGGCCAGGGCCACGGTGATGTGTTCACCCCCTTGCAAATACAAATCGTTGGCAGCGCTGCCGGCCCGCAGGTAGCGCCGGGCGTGGCGTTCCAGCATGGTGCGCGCCTCGGCCTCATGTTCCAACAGTCGCGCCTGGGCGTAGCAGCGGGTGAGGTCGTGCAGGGCGTACTGTGCGGGGTCGCCGGTCACGTCCAGCAGGTTGCGGTGGAGGAACTCGCCTAACGCAGCGTCGGCGTCACCGGTCCCCACATCCCACACCGCCGCCACGGCTGCTAGGTCAAACGGCGCGGGGAAAATGCCCAGGGCGCGGAAACGGCCTTGCAGAGCCGGCGGCAGCGCGTTGTAAGAAAGGCCCAACGCCGCCTTCACATTCAGGTCGGGGTCGCCGGGGACGCACAGCAGCTCCAGTCGCCGCCGCTCATCGCGCAGTTTGGCGGCTAAGGAGACCGGCGTCCAATCGGGACGCACCTCCAATAGCGCGGCGACGACGCGCAGCGCGAGCGGTAAGCGCCCGCAGCGTTTCGCCAGCTCGTCCCATTCCGCGTCCGGCGTCTCGCGCAGCCGGGGCGCGGACGCGCGCAGCAAAGTGCGGGCCTCTTCCCACGCCAGCACGTTCAAGCGCAGGGGATGCAAGCCCTGGCTGCTCAACGAGAAACGCGCCCGCGAGGTGACGATGGCGGCGGAGGGCGCGGGCGGCAGTAACGAGCGCACCTGGGCGGCATCTTTGGCGTTATCCAACAGCAAGAGCGCGTGATGCTGCGCAAAGGTCTGCCGGTACAGCCCTTCGAGTTGGGCCGGGGCGTCGGGCAACTTCACGCCGGGGTAGAAAGGTTGCAGCAGTGCGCGTTGCGCCTCGGCGGTTGTGAGCGGCGTGGTAGTGCCCCGTAGATCGAGGGCCAGCCGCGCGTCAGGGAAACGTTCGGTCAATCGTTCCGCCAGCACGCGGGCCAGCGCCGTCTTGCCGATGCCCGCGCCGCCGGTCACGCCGGTGATGAGCGTGCCCCGGTCAAAGTGAGCCAGCAGCTGCGCCAGTTCCTCTTCCCGGCCCACGAAATCGCCGGGCGGGCGGGGAATGGTGAAGAGGGAAAAAACCGTGGGTGGTTCGGGCGGGAGCTGGTATGTGATTTTATCGCGAGCCACGAAATCGCCGCCACCCTCAACGTTCACGTTACCTGCGATGTATGCGCCGCCATTGGTGTTGACTTGATTTTTGTTCACGTCTTACCCCCAAGAAGATTCGTGTTGCGTTTTGCGTTTTGCGTCTTTTGTCAAACGTCAAACGACAAACGTCAAAAGATGCTCCCTTGAAATCTCCTGACGTTTGACGCATGACGTTTGACGCCCAACGGAACACGCACCACGCACCACGTTTTACGTGTTCCGTTGTTTAACGTTTAACCTTCAACTTGCAACTCTGTCTACCCCAACCACCCCCGCACCCGTGCCGCGTGAGGGTCTTCGATAGCTTCGAAAATGGCGAGCGACTGCCGCCAGACTTTGCGCGCGCGGCCCGGTTCGCCTAATTTTTTGTATGCCAACCCTAAGTTGCCCAGGGCGACACCCTCCCCGCGCCGGTCGCCGATCTCGCGGGCGATCTCCAAATACTGCTCGTAGTACTCGATGGCGCGGCGGATCTCGCCCAGGTTCGCGTATGCCAGCCCTAAGTTGCCCAGGGCTGTGCCCTTCCCACGCCGGTCGCCGATCTCGCGGTCAATCTCCAATGTTTGCTCGTAGTACACGATGGCGCGGCGGACCTCGCCCAGGGCCGCGTATGCCAGCCCCAGGTTGCCCAGCGCGTTGCCCTCCCCGCGCCGGTCACCGAGCTCGCGGGCAATCTCCAATGCCTGCTCACACTACTCGATGGCGCGGCGGTCCTGGCCCAGGTGCGCGT
>JAUWHU010000399.1 GCA_030605705.1 Thermoflexia bacterium
TCCCTCAGCACATCCTGGCGGAAATACCGGCTCAGATCCTCAGCGGTGCGCAGATCAACTTTTCGCCCACCAAAGATCGCGGAGAGCTCCCGTTCCATGTGTGCGATACCGAAAAGCCCAGGTACATGCTCCGGCTCGAAATCCACCAGCACGTCAATGTCACTCTCAGGGTGAAAATCCTCTCGCAGAACAGATCCAAATAATGCCAAACGCCGGATCTGATTTTTCTGGCAGAACCTGGCAATGCTTTTTTTGTCACAGATTTGGGTCATCTAGCTACCTCCACCACTTTCAAACTCTCGCTGCCCCGGTCATCCACGATCTTGAAGGCGATGTGCCGGTGCTCCCCCGGCGCAAAGGGCGGCGAAACCACCTTCACAACACCAAACCAACCACAAAGCGCGTGAAGCCGCCGATTTGTGCGCGCTAGCCGCGTTGGGTTCGGCGAGTTGTCACCCTCCTCTGTACAAGAGCAACCTAAACTACCGCCACCCCGCTCAAGGGGATCGCTGGACACTCTGAAGCAACTTAATGTTTACTCTGAGCCATTCGTTGACTAGCTGCTGAATGTCAATATCCTGTTCCTCCGCCAGTTTGTCCATAAAGTCATTCACGTCTGGCTCAAGGTAAACGGGAAAGCTAAGCACGGCGTCGGGGTGATAGAATTTGCCACGCGCGCCCTTAGAAAAATCGTATTCTGTCTTCATAATATGTCCCCTTCTCCATACTGATTCACTTCGGCACTGGTTGCTTTGCGTGCTGAGATGATGCGGATTTCACACACATCCTCGTCAACTCGCTCAAACGTGTGTATGATAACCCGCAAGATGCCACCACTGTCTATGCCAATGGTTATCCAACGATCTTCGTCTTCACTATGTTCTTCGTCGTAGATGGAAAGTTGGTTCGGATCACGAAAAACCGTCGCTGCTCGACGAAAAGCAACCTTGTGTTTGCGAATGTTCTGCTTTTCTTTGGCAGGGTCCCAATCAAAATTGTAACGCAATATTCACCTCTTAACCCTTATGGCGATCATTTTGGCGTATGGCCTTATCTTCACGCTGGAGCGTACAGCGCGGTAGGGCTGCCAGTTATCCGGCTGCCCGCCACGGATCCCGGCGTGCAGTTTTCCCGCATCGGGCTCCTCAAGAATACTCGCTTCCGCGATCTAGCCTAGATTAGTTGAAGGATCAACGCTGGCCCTGCCGACCATGACTTAGCTCGCACCTTACTGCTCGCCTGAACTCAAGTTGCTGGACTTGCGGTGAGAACTCTTACTTCTCTTTCTAATCGCCCCGCCAGACGGTCCTTCTCCATTTCGAGGTTGTAACGTGCTTGTAGATTCAGCCAGAAACGTTCCGACAAACCAAAGTACCGTGACAATCTAAGAGCTGTGTCAGCAGTAATTGAACGCTTGCCGTGGACAATCTCATTAATCCGACGTGGAGACACACTAATATCCTTCGCCAGCCGATACTGACTGATTCCCATTGGCTTCAGATACTCTTCCAGTAAGATCTCACCAGGATGAACAGGCTCAAACTTCCCTTTAACCATCATCATCTCTGCCTCCTAATAATAGTCTGTAATCTCAACGTCGTAGGCGTTTCCTTCGCGCCACCGAAAACATAGCCGCCACTGATCGTTGATACGAATGCTGTGCTCACCGTCTCCTGATAGCTTTTCGAGTCGATTGCCAGGAGGAACACGAAGGTCAGCTAATCGTTCTGCTGCATCGAGTATCGCAAGTTTGCGCCAAGCCACACGATGTAGATTTGGAGGGAATCGTCGTGAGAAGAGGCGTTCGGTTTTTTTATCGCGAAAGCTCTTGATCATAAATCAATGATAACGCAACACGCCATTACTGTCAAGCGTTGTCAGCAGGTGCGTTTCAGAATTAAGGCACTGTGGTAAAAGTGACACATCTGCTCCCAAAAGCTCTAAAAGCCCTCCGTCCCCCGGGGGCGGGTTGACGAGGAAATTTGCCCAGGGGACGCCCCCGAGACGGGGGCTGGGAGCAGCGCAAGTGCGGCTTTTGGCCTTATGCGTAAAAACTTGCCTTAATCCTGAAACACCCCCATTTCGTTCTGGATTCTGGCGGATATATCCAATTGAGTGTATAATGATGTTGATTGAGACTTGAAGCGGCAGGTTTCGGCATCCATGGTAGCCCGCTGACAGTAGTTGCCCCCGGTCGCAGAAGTTTCACTAGAGCGCCAAGTCCATACTTGGTAAGGAGGTATCTTCTCAAAAAGTGGGGGCAAATCATGGGGCGCAGCAAAAATCAGCCACGAATTACACGAATTTCACTAATTTTCCTCTCTTTTTCGTGTTAATTCGTGAAATTCGTGGCAGAAAAGAGCAAGATCGGCTCAAGACGCCCCGGATTATTGAGATGATACGTAAGGAGTCACCATGTGCCTTTGGC
>JAUWHU010000337.1 GCA_030605705.1 Thermoflexia bacterium
ATCGGTGGCCACTACCTCACCCTCCCCGGCATAGACAAACAAGGCGGCTTCGTCGCCTTCTCCGATCCATTCTACGACGGGGCCGAATACGCATGGCCCTACGCCTATCCCACGGGCTGGCCTACCGTGATGGGGCGCGTCGCCGACGGCTGGTTGACACCGCATCCGCCCTACCATACTCACCCCAGCGACGTCCACAACGACGCCGGCAACGTCTCCCACGACGTCTACTACGTCGTCGGTACCGATAGCCCCGGCGGCTCCTGGGGTCCGTGGGAGTCCGTGGAGGGCGGGCACGTTGAGGAGAACTTCCTGGGGCAGAACGGAGAGAGCCAGCCCTACAGCGGTGGGGAGGTCCAGGCCGAGGTGGATTGGGCCGTGGCCGTCTCGCCCGTCGCCGATGTGTACGTGAGGAAGGAAATCACTCCTCCCGTAGTCCTGCCCGGCGATTGGGTCACCTTCACCATCAACTTCGGCAACGACGGTTCTCTGCCCGCCGAGAACGTGGTCATTACCGATACCTTGCCCACCGGGTTGATCAACGCCTCGTGGAGTGCGTGGGTCTCCAATGGCCTGTCCGTGAAACACCGCTCTGGCACGACCTACGTGTGGGACCTGCCCGATCTGGCCTGGATGGAGCATGGAGTGATCACGCTCACAGCGCAGTTGGATCCTACCTTCGACTGGTCCGGCATCACCGGACTGGACAACGCTGTCACCATCAGCACCTCCAGTGTGGAGCAGTATCAGGTGCCGCAACGACCAAACTCCGCCGCCGCCACCGTGCTCGTCCAGATGGCGGATGTAGAGATCTCCAAGTCGGTCACGCCGTCCCAGCTGCGCGCCGGTGATTGGTTGACCTACACCATCGTTTACACCAACCACGGACAGCTCGCGGCGGCCAATACCATCATCACCGACCTGCTCCATTCCTGGCTGGGCAACTCCAGTTATGGTATCTGGACTTCTTACTCCGCTGTACTGCCTCCCCCCACCGGCAACTACGTCTGGACGATGGGCAATGTACCGGCAGGCGGTTGGGGCATCATCACCGTCACTGCGCAGGTCAGCCCCTCGCTCAGCGGCGGGGGGGCGCTGCCCAACAACGCCTCTATCGCCACCACCACGCCGGAGCGGGACTACACCAATAACAGTGCCGGCGCCAGCAATATTGTCGTCTACTACGATGTGGATCTGCAGCCTGATACCGGTTTCGCCGCCGACAACCCCGGCAAGACCGTCACTTACACGCTGACGCTGTACAACACGGGCAACGCGGATGATACCTACACATTGAGCAAAGCGGGAAATTCCTGGACGACGAACCTCCCGGCGACCGTCGGAGTGCTCGCCGGGGGCAATGCTCAATTCCAGGTGACGGTGCAGATCCCGAGCGGCGCTGCAAGCGGCGATGACGATACCGTGACAGTGACCGCCACCTCTCAAGGCGACTCAACCAAGAGCGATGCCAGCGTTCTCACCACGACCGCCCAATCCGGCACGATCACCTACGGCGTGGACCTCGCGCCGGCTACCGCCAGCCAACTGGGGACGGTTGGGCAAACCATCACCTACACCCTGCGTGTCACCAACACCGGCAACGTCGCCGACACCATCTCCCTCGGCTACACCAGCTCCAATACCTGGAGCGTGACCCTGCTGCCAGCCGCCGTGGGGTTGGGGGCCGGCGTGGGAGCGGATGTCGTGGTGACGGTGGATATTCCCGCCACGGCAGCGCCGGGCAGCACCGGCGTGGTGACAGTGACCGCTACTTCGCAGGGCGATCCAACCAAGAGCGACGCCAGCGTCCTCACCACGACCGCCCAATCCAGCACGCCCACCTACAGTATGGATCTGCAGCCTGACACCGGTTTCGCCACCGACAATCCTGGCGAGACCGTCACCTACAGGCTGACGTTGCGCAATACGGGCAATGCGGACGATACCTACACGTTGAGCAAGGCGGGCAATTCATGGACGACGACGAACCCTCCAGCGTCCTTCGGAGTGCCTGTTGGCGGCAGCGTCCAATTCCAGATGACGGTGCAGATCCCGGGCGGCGCTGCAAGCGGCGACCACGATACCGTGACAGTGACGGCGATTTCTCAAGGCGATCCGACCCAGAGTGATGCCAGCGTCCTCACCACGACGGCTCAATCCGGCACTATCACGCGCGGAGTTGTACTCACGGGGGCAGTCACAGCCCAGGAGGGTATCATCGGTACCTGGGTCACCTACACGCTGCGGGTGACCAACACCGGCAACGTTGCTGACTTTATCAATCTAACCCCGCAAGGTAGCGGCTGGCCGGTGGATCTCTCGGCCTACGGGTTGAGCCTGGCAGCCGGGCAGGGTACCGACGTGCTGGCTTACGTGTGGGTGCCCCTCACGGCGAGCGACGGTGCTACCAACACGGTGACCATTAAGGCTATTTCGGCCAACGATACGACGGCTAGGGACAACGTGGTTCTGACTACCACGGCTCGTTGGCCCCGGCTCTACCTACCTCTCGTTCTTCGTAAGTACACACCGTAGTTCACTCGACGATCAGTGTGGGGCCGGCCCGAAAGCCGGCCCCACCACGCTTGCTCGCTTGCTCTCTTCATGCCTGCGGGTATAATAGCCGGGCCGGGGAAGTGTCGGAATTGGCAGACGAGCATGACTTAGGATCATGTGCCGCAAGGCGTGCGGGTTCAAATCCCGCCTTCCCCAACGCCAAACGGGGCGAGATTCAATCTCGCCCCGTTTTCCTCTTTTGGTCTGGACATTGGCAATTTTGCTCGTAGTAACGACTTCAGTCGCTAAGACGCTGAGACGCTGGGACGCTGGGACGCTGAGACGCTGAGACGCTGGGACGCTGAGACGCTAAAGCGCTGGGACGCACCTGGTTACCAGTCACCAGTCACTAACTTACGGCAGTGCCTCCAGCGCGTTCCTGACGATGGCCGTGAATGAGTCCACTTTGAGACTCGCGCCGCCGACCAGTGCGCCGTCAATCTCCGGCATGACGATGAACGCAGCCATGTTGTGCGGTTTGACGCTGCCACCGTACTGCATGCGGATCGCCTCGGCGGTCGCCGCGCCGTAGAGGCTGGCGAGCACGTCGCGGATGGCCGTGCGGATGATGCGGTCGGCTTCCTCCGGCGTGGCGGTCAACCCTGTGCCGATGGCCCAGATCGGCTCGTAGGCTAAGGTGAGTTTTCGCGCGTCCTCGGCGGAAATATCCGCAAACGCGCCGCGAATCTGCTCCCCCACGAAGTCCACCGTCTCGCCCGCGCGGTTCTGCTCCAGGCTCTCGCCAATACAGACGATGGGGCTAAGCCCGTGGGCGAGCGCAGCCTTAATCTTACGATTGACGGTCTCGTCGGTCTCGCCGAAATAAGCGCGGCGCTCCGAGTGCCCGATGATGACGTAGCGGCACAGATCCTTCACCATGAGCGGGGAGAGCTCGCCGGTGAACGCGCCCTGCTCCTCCCAGTACATGTTCTGCGCCCCCACGCCGACGTTGCTGCCCTTGAGCGCTTCACTGACGGCGTGCAGCGCGGTGGCGGTGGGACAGACGGCCAGTTCCATTTCCGTGATGCCGGCCAACGACCGCCGCAGCCCCTGGGCCAGCTCCACGGCCTCGGCCACGGTCTTGTGCATCTTCCAGTTACCCGCGATAAAGGGTTTTCTTCCCATAGGATTTACTCCTTGTTAGAGTAGGCATTGCGTAGTTTCGCCTTATCAGCGTGGTAAGAACGCAATACGAGATACGCAATACGAATTACTTATCCGCCAACGCCGCGATTCCCGGCAGGGTCTTGCCTTCGAGGAACTCCAGGCTGGCCCCGCCACCGGTGGAAACGTGACTGACTTTACCGGCGACGCCCGCCTGTTGCACCGCTGAAGCGGAGTCGCCGCCGCCGATGATGGTGATGGCGTCAATCTCGGCCAATATCTCGGCGATGGCGAAGGTTCCCTGGGCGAAGTTGGGCATTTCGAAGGCGCCCACCGGCCCGTTCCAGACGACGGTGCGGGCCGCTTCCAGGAGCTGCCGGTAGTGTGCCACGGTCGCCGGGCCGATGTCCAAGATGCGCCAGCCGGGTTCGACTTCGTTCACGCCCACAATCTTGCGGTGGGCTTCGTTGTCGAAGGCGTCAGCGACGACGGCGTCCACGGGGAGCACCAGCTTGTCGCCGGCCTCGGCCAGCAGCGCGCGGGCGGTGTCCAGTGCATCGTCCTCGACCAGCGAGTCGCCTATCTCCAGGCCCTGCGCCTTGAAGAAGGTGTTCGCCATCCCGCCGCCGATGAGGACTTTGTCGGCCTTGCCCAACAGATTTTGGATGACGCCGATCTTGCCGGAGACTTTCGCGCCGCCCAGGATGACGACGTAGGGATGTTCTGGCTTGCCGGTGGCGCGGCCCAGGAAGTCAATTTCCTTCTCGATCAGGAAGCCGGCAACGGTGGGCAGGTATTGGGTCACGCCGACGGTGCTGGCGTGCGCGCGGTGCGCCGTACCGAAGGCGTCGTTGACGAAGAGCTTGCCCAGTTCGGCCAGCTGCGCGGCGAAGGCCGGGTCGTTCGTTTTCTCAGCGGCGTGGTAGCGGGTATTTTCCAGCAGCAGGACTTCCCCCGGCTGCAGCGCAGCAGCCAGCGGCTCAACCTCGGGGCCGACGCAGTCGGGGGCCAGCGTCACGGGCCGGCCCAGCAGCTCGCTCAGCCGCCTGGCGATTGGCGCGAGGCTGAACTCCGGCCTGACCTGGCCTTTGGGGCGGCCCAGGTGAGACATTAGCACCAGCGACGCGCCCTGTTCCAGGATGTAGGTGATGGTGGGGAGGGCGGCGCGGATGCGGTTGTCGTCGCTGATGACGCCGTCCTGGAGCGGTACGTTGAAATCTGCGCGCATCAGCACGCGCTTGCCTTTGAGTTCT
>JAUWHU010000297.1 GCA_030605705.1 Thermoflexia bacterium
CGTTGGCTGTCTACCGCTTCTTGCTGGCCGCCATGCTCGAAATAGGCCAGCCGGTCGCGGTAGTAGTACCAGCTGTGGTCGAAATCCACGCGAGCCTGGAAATCCTCCATGCTCATGGCGGGGAGCTGGCCCGTGAGTGACGCGGGGGAGACCGGCAATTCGTAACCGGCCTGATGGTCTTTGCAAACCTGGCACAGCTCGTCGTATGCTTCTTTGAGCCAACCGCTGAAAGCTAACTGCACCTCAGGCCAGTACCATTGGGGATCGTGGTTCCCACGCATGAGCACCAGGCGATTACCCTGGGCCAGAAACCAGGCCAGTCCCTGGAAGAATCGGGGGTGTCCTGCGTAGACCGTCTTCAACTGCCGGAGCGACTCCCGCCGTAACATGGCCCGCACTTTGCGCCGCTTTTTGGGTTGTGACTTTTCCTCCGAGGTATAGCATCCCTCCGACAAGGTTTCTCTTCGGGATTCTTTCATATCTTCCCACTGATCTTGGTAAACATCATCCAGGATATTATCGAGCTGCTCTATAAGCGAGGTGCCTTCCTCACGGTTTTTCTCTTGCGGATCATCGCAAGACCACCACTGATCGGACAGAATGTTGGGGAGAGCCACGTCATAGAGGTCAAATCCAGCCGTCTCTTTGACGACGGTCTGGACGAAATCCGCCATATCTCCGTTGAAGACGATCTCGTAAGGATAGCCCTTGCGGTGGCGGCGTTCCATTTCACAGTAGTAGAGGAAGCGGAAAAAGGCGTCGTCGAAGTAGAAATCTTCTGTCGGGCTGAAACGGGCGATGCCTTCCGGGGAAGGATGGTTGCCGCCCGCCAGGTGGAAATCGCTGACCACCAACAGGTCGTAGAAGTGGATGGGGAGGCGCGCCAGACGTGTCTCTATCGTGGCGGGGTCTATGTCTTGCGTGTGATTTGTCCAGCGCCCATTCTCCCCCCATTTGATATCTTGAAGGACGTCTCGTGCCGTGAAACCGTCGTTGACCAGCTTTACGGCATCTGAAGCAGAGATGCCAAGTTGCAGCAGCTCGGCGGCGAAGGCCCAGCGCAGCACGTCACAGCCACGCAGGTGGGTCTGGTCAACCAGTCGCGCCCGTCCCTGAGGAGTGAGGAGTGAATCGGCCAGATATTGCAGCTCAATTTGCTCCAATCTCTGGCCGGCTGCCGGGTCATCTCGACCCAACGCTTCTATCCACGCCGGCCGGATGCCGGCGACAAGCTCCACCCATTCCTGTTCGGCCATCTCGTACCTCCTGGGGCTGTATGGGGCAAAATATCCCGACGTGTCTGCTATTTCTCGGCGCCGCGCAGCCCGGAAACGACGGTTGAGACCTGTTCCGTGGTCTGTTTGGCGGCCCGCAAGCGATCCAGCTGATCGTGCCAGAATGACGAACCGCCACTGGCAGCCAGCCCGCTGAGCAACATCCCCGGCGTGGCGATGGCGATCCAGCTGAAGAGCCATTTACCGGGCCCTGTCCATTTTGCGACGTCCCATGGCACGTTCAGCAGATTCTTGAAAATTTGTTCCAGTGTCAGGATGTTCCCATCCACGAAGAGAGCTTCAGGCAGATTCTCTCCGAAGAGCGGTTTGAGAAGCTCCAGGCTATCAACGCGCAGCCAGAAGGCCAGGACGAATCCCACAATGACGGTGACGAGTCGCAGCTGGCGCTGCCGGATGGACTCTTGTTGACGGTGAAGCCGGTCGCGCTCCAGGAGCGTCTGGGCGGCGGTATCGGGCGTGAGGATCAGGGTGTGATCATGCTGTGTGCCCGGTTCCCCCTTGCCCCACAGGTAATTCCATGCTTTTTCCAGGAGATAGAAAAGTGCGCCGAGCGCCGATCTCTTACGCAGCTCTTCCCACTGTGGCTTATCGGGTAGATAGTGCGTCAGGCCCAAGCCCTCCCAATCTCGTAGGGTGCGCCACAAACGACGCAGGTAGCCGGTCATATCGTGACGCTCGGCCTCGACGACGTTGAGCATATCGCTGAAGGCATTGAGAGAAGAGGCCAAGTTGATGATCTGCTGAACGGCATCCCCGCCTTTGAGGGCGTTCAGGGTCTCAAGGGCTTTGGCGACGATCTCAGCGGCCTGAGATGGCTCCAGGCCAAACCCTTGCAGGAGCGTCTGGAGTTCCGCTTTTTTCTGCGCGAGATGTTGGCTTTCTGCCAGCACCCCCAGCATTTCCAGAGCTTTGGCGATCACCTGATCAATTTGGGATGTTTTGAGTCCCAGCCCTTGCAGCAGCTCTTTGAGCTCGCTCATAGCCGGTGAGAATTGCGCGCTCCCCTGGAGTGCCTGCAAAAACTGGCGGGTCGTGGTGACCGCTTTCTCGAGGGCCGGCCCCTTGATGGGCAGGTTCTCCAGGACACCCCGCTCGATTTTCTTGAGCACTGCGGCCAATTGCTCATCGGAAAGTTGAACGGCGGGGGGGAGCTGCGCCAGCAAGCTTTGCAACGTCTCGATGATGGCTTGCTCGAGGGAGTCGCCCTGGATCACTTTAACGTAAACCTGTTGGATTAGGGCTTGTGCTTGCTCCTGCACCCATTTGACTAAGGTCGCTATGGTTTGCGTGTCCAACCCCAGCTCCTGGAGCTGGAGCTGCCCCACGGCGTGTTCCACGGCTCGCGCGAAGCTTTCCTGTGGCAGCAACCGGTCAACCAGTTCCCCTATCTTGGCGTCAACCTGCCCGGCCAGGAGGCCGCCCGCGCTTTTGACCGTGGCGAGCGCCCATTTCTGAATCTCCTGGGCGATTTTCTCAGGTTGGGCGGCGTCTGTGACGTCCTGGACCGTCTGATCCAGCTCGGTGAGAAAGCCCTGTAGCCGGGCCTGTGCTTCTGGCGTGGCGTCCATCTCTTTCAAGGTCGCCGGCAGCCATGCCTTCATCCCTTGCAATGTCTCCATTGCCTGTGGTTGTCGTTCTAACCCGAAGATGGGCCGGAACAGGTCGGTGATCACCTCCACGCCGACGGCCAGGGCTGCCATGAAGGCCGCGTAGACCGCTAAGACGCCCAGGGTCTTGGATAGGGCATCTTCTGTACCTGTTCCCTCTCCGTTCGGAGAGGAAGTCAGCGTGGGAGTCAGGGTTAGAGTTGAAGTCAGGGAATCTGCCGGTGGGGCGATCCCTTGTGCGCAGACATATCCCGCCGGCAGCAGCGTCAGCGCAACGAGCAGAAACAATGTGATTGCGGTAAACCGTTTCATGTCATTCTCCTTATGTGGCTGGGGTGCTTGGTAGTGGTTAAAAAATAAGTTCAGCAAGAATTTCACGTATCATCTCAATAATCCGGGGCGTCTCGAGCCAGTCTTGCTCTTTTCTGCCACGAATTTCACGAATTAACACGAAAAAGAGAGAAAAATTCGTGTAATTCGTGGCTGATTTTTGCTGTGTCCCGTGATTTGCCCCTACTTTCTGAGAAGGTACGAATTTCACCACGGAGGACACGGAGTTTTTAAATTGCCGGGTCTTCCTCAGTGTTATGGGCACGGCTTGCCCATACCGCAGAATTATAGCGCCATGGGAGACACTCTATTTCCCGGACGTCTTACGCTTCCAATACTCGCGCCCGGTACTGGAGTGCTTCCGCCAGGTGCTGCAACTGGATGTCGGGAACGCCCTCCAAGTCCGCGATGGTGCGAGAGACTTTGAGGATGCGATGGTACCCGCGCGCGCTCAGGTGCATCTGGCGCATGGCGGAACGCATGAGCGCTTGAGCCTCGTCGCGCAAGGCGCAGAAGCGACGCAGCTCCGCCGGTCCCATATCGGCGTTGCAGGCCATCCCCAGGTCAGCCAGACGCACCCGCTGGCGTTCCCGCGCCGCCTCCCCCCGCGCCTGGATGGAAACCGAGGATTCACCGCGCTTGATCTGGCGCAGCTTCTCGTAGGGCACGCGGGGCACTTCGATGTGGATGTCAATGCGGTCGAGCAGCGGGCCGGAGATGCGCTTGCAGTAACGTTGGATCATCCTTAATGAGCAGGTGCAGGCGCGTTCCGGGTCGCCGTAGTAACCGCAGGGACAGGGATTCATGGCTGCGATGAGCATGAAGTTCGCCGTGAAAGTGAGGCTCCCTTGTGCGCGGCTGATGGTGACGACTTTGTCCTCCAGCGGTTGGCGCAGCACCTCCAGGACGCGCCGGTCAAACTCCGGCATTTCGTCCAGGAAAAGGACGCCCCGGTGAGCCAGGCTGATCTCGCCGGGCCGGGGCCAATGTCCACCGCCCACCAATCCGGCATGGCTGATGGTGTGGTGCGGTGCGCGGAAAGGTCGCCGCTGAATGAGGGGCACGTCGGAGGGCAGCTTATCAGCAATGCTGTAGATGCGGGTCACTTCCAGCGCTTCTTCTAACGAGAGATTGGGCAGGATGCCGGGAAGGGCGCGGGCCATCAGCGTTTTGCCTGCGCCCGGCGGGCCGATCATCATCAGGTTGTGACCGCCGGCGGCAGCGACTTCCAATGCGCGTTTGGCGTGCTCCTGTCCCTGGATCTCGGCGAAGTCCACCACGGGCGGTGGTGGCTGCGGGGCGAGGCGCGCGCCGGCCGGCAGCGGCGTCAGCGGCTCAAAGCCCTGCAGGTGCGCCACCAGGGTCGCCAGCGATTCCACGGGATACACCGTGGCCTCCGGGATCAGCGCGGCCTCCGGCGCGTCGGAAGCGGGGACGTAGAGCACGACCGCTTGTTCATTCTGGCGGGCCATGTCCGCGACGGGGAGCACGCCTCGCACGTGACGCAGCGAGCCATCGAGGGAAAGCTCCCCCATCACGATCGCGCCGTCTAAGGCGTGGGGCGGGACCTGCCCGCTGGCGGTCAGCACGCCGATGGCGATGGGGAGATCGTAGGCCGGCCCCTCCTTCCGCAGGTCGGCGGGGGCCAGGTTGACGGTAATACGCTGGTTGCCGGGGAAATTCAGGCCGCTGTTGCGAATGGCGGCGCGCACGCGCTCGCCACTCTCGCGCACCGCCGCATCCGGCAGCCCCACGATCATCATGATCCCGGCCTGTCCGCTGCGTCTTACGTCAACTTCGACTGCGACTGGCTGAGCGTCCAGCCCCAGCACCGCCGCGCTCCCGATCTTCGCCAGCATACGTTCTCCTCAAAGGAAAGTTGAAGGTTAGCAAGTTGGAAGGTTGAAAGTTAGCAAGTTGGCAAGTTAAAAGTTAAGAGTTGCAAGTCAAAAGTTGAAGGCTGAAGGTTGCGCTGCGTTTCTCCCCTCTCCACTCTCCATTCTCTATCCTCCACTCCTCACGGCGTCAGGGTTTGCCGCACCGACTGCAATTTCTGCTCAAGCTTCACCAACTTTGCCGTGGATTTTTCGTCTCCCTGCCCGGCACGATGCCGGCTGAAGGCTGCCTCGCTGACGACCTGGAAGTAGCGACCTAATCGCCACCAGCGACCCACGTCGCCCTTGAGCAGAGCGCGCAAGCGCGCCCTCTGTCGCTCCCAGGGCGAGGTCAACAGGCCGATTTCGGCAGGGGGCAGGTGGTGTGTGACGACGTACCCCTCCAGGAAAACCCGGATGCGCCGCCGTTCTAACGACTTGGCCCAGATTATCACGAACAACAGGAACAGGGTGGCTCCCCAATCTCCGATGATGGCCGCGAACAAAGAGGCCGAACCCTCGAGATGGCCCCAGAAGGTAGCGAAGGTGTTATGGTAGGCATGGGCGCCGATGGCTAAGGCCAGACCCAATGGCGGGAGCAAGAATTTCAGCCAGGTGCGGCGGGTTTCCAGAACCAACGCCAGCCCCAGGCCGGTGAAACCGGTGTACATCGCGTGGTTCAGCCCGAAAAGACCGGCGCGGAAGAAGGTCAGGATCAAGGTGCCGGCCATCCCGCCGCTCTCATAGGCGCCGAAGAGATAGAAGAAGTTCTCGACAGCAGCGAAACCGAAGCCTGTCATGCCGCCGTAGATCAGGCCATCCAGCGGGCTATCAATTTCTCTACGGAAAAATAGGAAGAGGCTCAGCACAGCTAAAGCCTTGACTCCCTCCTCGACGAGGGGCGCGGAGAAACTACTGCCCAACAGATCGTAAGTCAACGCGCTATTGCTGACGGCCAGGATGGGGATGTCCAGCAGGACTTCCAGCAAGAGCGAGAGGATGATGGCCGGGATCGCCCCCCAGAGGAAGGCAAAGGCCAGCAAGTGCAGTGGTTCCTTTTCGTAGCGATCCAGCCACCAGAGTAGCAGCGCGTACAGCAACATGGGGACGAAACTAAGCAGCATGACGAGTAAGCAGCCCATTGAGTCTCTCTCCTGATCGTTTTAAGTTCGAGTCCGCGGAAAAAACCAAGAAATTCACCACAGAGGACACGGAGAAAAAATAAGAAAACTCTGTGGCCTCTGTGTTATGGGCACTGCCTGCCCATAACGCCAAGGCGCAGAGATTCTTGAATGATGCCTCAATATTTTTGAAAATCGAGACCTTTGATTAAACAAATCTTGAGCTACCATTTAATTTTCTGGCTCTACGCAGATTCATGGGGTAAAAACCAAGCTGTCCTTATTTTGTTCACCCTTTTAACCTAAAAGTAGGGTGCCAGCTTTGTTACCAGACATATTTGGGGCGCTCAAGTGGAGCAAAATCCCACCGTGCTCCCACTAATCTGTGTAGCCCCAATTTCCCTTGCGTCTCTGCGTTGAAATCTTTGGTTCTTTCAGTAGACTCACGAATTACCCTACAAGATTTGCGTCGTCCTGTGCGGCCGCGGGTGCCCAGGGCTACGTCCGCGAGAATCATGGTTTGTCATTTGCAAATTCACGCCTTAGCTGTGGCCGATCTCATTGGGGCCTTCTGCCCCAAACTACGCGACCACACCACGGACAGTTTTACCCCCGCTTTTTCCGGCGTCCACTCACCAGCGCCGCGACCCCGCCCAGGGCTAGGGCCGCTCCTCCCAAGAACGCTGCTCCTTCTAAGACGGTTTTGGTCTCGACGGTGGGCAGCACCGCGCCTTCTAAACCGGCATCCGCGCCGTAGCGACTGAAGAGCTGCCCCCACGGTGTCTTGAGAGCCGCCTCGACGCGCTTGCGCCCGACGACGGGATACCAGTAGACATTGTGATAAAAATTGCTGGCGAAGTAAGACCACGGTACGATAGGCCCGCGCAACAGGAGATTCTCGAAGGGTTTGAGCGCGCCGTGGTAGATCAGCTTCTGGCCCTGGCTGGCGAACGTATCCTCCTGGATGAAGTTCCACCGCTCCTCCCACGGGTCAACATCCCCCACAAATTCGATCTGCCGGGGGTCGCCGACGCCCAATCCCAGCTCGTGAGCGATGCGGATGAAGGGAATGCTCAACGGATCAAAGCCCTGCATCAATGCGGACGTGGCGTCAATCGCTACCTGATCCGCTGAGGCCAAGATCACGTTCTTCTCGTGCCAGTGCATGGCACGCGGGCCGGGGCCATCGCCGGCGAAAGTCCCATCCATCACGGCAAAGAGGCCGGGGTGGATGTCCTGCTGGATCGTCAGCAAGTCCACCAATGTCTCGTGGATCTGGGCGTGCGTCCAGTGGCGTTTGCGCCCCAGCAGCCCGCCGAAGGCGTTCTTCATCGCGCCGGTGATGGTGGTGAAGACGTGGGTCTTGATAGTGGGCAGCTGCACGATGTTGTTCCCGATGAGCACCTCCGGGATGTAGACGCCCTCCGGGTAGATGCCATCCAGCACTAAGAAGGGCTGCTTAGGTTCGTAGCGCACCCACTTAGCCTCCGGCTTGTAGATGTAGACGCAGGGCACGCCATACTTGTCGGTGACGTAGCGCTGCTTGTTGTTGGCCTCACCGTCGGCGGTATCCACCACCACCGTGTCGTTGTGTACGCCGACCAGATCGTAGCCCGCGCCCTGCAGCGCGCGGGTGACACCCTCCAGCTGCCAGGGCGTCGTGGAACAAGCGGGATACCACGTCTGCCAGGAGATGTTGATCTTGAGCAGGGTCTTGTGCTTGACGGGGAGCGCGGCCCGGTAATCGGCTAGCTCCAGCAGCCGGGTGTAATCATCGAGTACGGTTTCGGGGCTGGCGCGAACAATCGCCACTTTGCCGCGACCGGGATAGTTTTTTGCTACCATCATGCCTCCTTGCGGGGAAGTGAGCCGGAATTTGTGGACGGCGCTGTGCCATGCCACATCCTCAACTCCCATGCAAAGTATAAGAGTTTTGCGGGTTCTGTCCAGCGCGGGGAGGCGTTGGGGGCAATTCAAATGAGCTGAGTGGGATTCCTACATTGGGAAACCACGGAGGGTTTCCCCTACATAGGGGAACCACAGAGCGTCCCCCCTACTCCATGACGACCCTGACATTCTCCTGGCCCGCGATTTCCGCGACGCGCTGGCGCAGGTCAGGCAGGATGCGGGTGTTCTCATTGGGAAACGAGAGTTCCACGCGGCGTGGCGCATTCGTAACTACGCCATTTTGCAGGATGAGGACGAAATGATCCGTTCCGTTTTGCGCCGTGAGCAGGTGATGGATTTCGGCCAGCTTCCGGTAATCCTGTTGCTGGTCGCTGGTGCGCTGCAACGTGACGTAGAGCGTGGCCGGCGGCGCAGGCGGTTCCTCCGGGATCGGCGGTGTGCCATTCCCCGGCCCACGACGCGCGGGCGGCGCAGCGTCATAGGCGGCGGGCGGTTCTTGAGCCAGCAGCGGTCCATTCCCACCGGCATCGAGACGCTGCAGCTCGTGGGGTTCCTTGAACCAATCGGCCAACAGGGTGTGCTCCTCGCGCCCCTGGCGGCTGTCTAATTTGCCGCTGACGACCAGGACGCGGTCGGGAATCAACAAATTCTTGAAGCGTTCAAAGGCGCGTGGGAAGACCACCACATCTAATGTCCCACCCGGCCCTTCTAGCGTCACGAAGGCCATGGGCTTCCCTTTTTTGGTTATGATGCGGCGCGCGCGCTGCACCATGCCCAGCAGTATCAATTGCTGGCCCAACGGCGCTGTGGCGAAGCGATCCATGGTTGTCGTGATCAGCTGTTGCGCCAACAACTCCTGTTCCTGCCGCTGCAAGGGATGCTCGGAGAGATAGGCGCCTAACAATTCCTTCTCCCATTCCAGGAGTTTACGATTGGGGATAGGGGGATAAAACTCGGGCGGCTGAAGGGTGCTCGTTACGCCCATCCCATTCCCAAAGAGCGTGAATTGTCCCACATCGCGCGCGCCGTGGATGCGGCTACTGGCTCCCAACAAAGCATCGGTGAGCGTCAGCAGCGCGGGGCGCGGGCCGAAATCGTCCAACGCGCCGGCCTGGATCAGGCACTCCAGGGCGCGCCGGTTGAGTTTGCGCAGGTCTACCCGGTCGGCCAGATCGTCTAAGGTCTTGAAGATGCCGGCGCCGCTTTTGCGGCCCGCGACGATGAGGCCAACGGCGTCTTCACCCACGTTCTTGATCGCGCCCAGGCCGATGCGGATGGCGTGGCGCCCATCCTCCAGGTGTTCGATGGTGAATTCCACGTCGGAGTAATTGATGTTAGGAGCGAGGATTTCCAGGCCGGTGCGCCGGGCATCGTTGATGAGCAGGCCGACCTTTTCGATGTTGTGCCGCTCGGTGGTTAGCAGTGCGGTCATAAATTCCAGCGGGTAGTGGGCTTTGAGGTAGGCCGTCTGGGTGGTGATGACGGCGTAATCGGTAGCGTGGGCGCGGTTGAAGCCGTAGCGGGCGAAATACTTGATATCTCCCCAGACCGCGTCGGCGGTTTCGGCGGGGATGCCGTTGGCGATGGCGCCGGCGCGGAACTTCCGCTCATGCTCCTCCATCAGCTTTTTCTTTTTCTTAGCCACCGCCTTGCGGAGCAGGTCGGCCTCGCCGGGCTTGTATCCCGCCATTTCCACGGCGATCTGTATGATCTGCTCTTGATACGTGATGATGCCGTAGGTATCATCAATAATATTCGCCAGGATGGGATGGTGGAACTTGATCTCCTCCTCGCCGTGCATGCGGTGGATGTAGGCCGGGATGTTCTCCATCGGGCCGGGGCGGTAGAGGGCGATCGCCGCCACCACGTGTTGGAACTGGTGCGGACGCATGTCACGGAGCGTGCGACGCATCCCCGCCCCTTCGACCTGGAAAACGCCGGTGGTCTCGCCGCTGGATAGCAGGTCGTAGAGGGCCTTCACGTCGGCGTCCCGTTCCGGGTCATCAGTCACCCGCTCGTAGGGGATGGTGGCGAGATCCAGCTTGCGCCCGTGCTCTCGCTCAATGAGTTCGCACGCCTTACGCATCTGGGTGAGGGTCCGCAGCCCCAGGAAATCCACTTTGAGCATCCCCATCGCGTCCACGATCTCCATCGGCCATTGCGAGACGCTGCCGATGGCGCTATCACTGCTGCCGTGAGTGGGACGGTGCAGCGGGAGGTACTCCACCAGTGGCTTGTCAGAGATGATGACGCCGGCGGCGTGAGTGCTGGCGTGCCGGGATACCCCTTCCACCTGCATGGCGGTATCGAGCAACCGCTTGATGTACGGCGTGCTGTTGTAGAGCTCCTTGAGATCTGCTTCCGTCTTCAGGGCCTCGGCGATGTGGACGGGCTTGCCGGGGACGTTGGGGATCAGGCGGGCCACGCGATCCACCTCGTTGAGGGGGACATCCATGGCGCGGCCCACGTCACGGATGGCGGCGCGCGCCCCCAGCGTGCCGAAGGTGATGATCTGCGCGACGTGGGCGGCCCCGTAGCGCTCGACAGTATAGGCGATCATCTCCTCGCGGCGGTCATCGGGGTAGTCGAGGTCAATGTCGGGCATGTTGATGCGGTCCGGGTTGAGGAAACGCTCGAACATCAGCCGATTCTTGAAGGGGTCCACGTTGGTGATGCCTAACGTGTAGGCCACGACACTCCCCGCGCCGGAGCCACGGACGTTCCACCAGACATCGCGTTCCTGCGAGGCGACGCACAAATCCCACACGATGAGGAAGTAATCATCGAAGCCCATGCTGTGGATGATGCCCAGCTCGTACTCCAACCGTTCCACATATTCCGGTTTGGCGGCGTCCGCGCCATAGCGCCGGCGCATCCCCTCGTCACAGAGATGGCGCAGGTACTCCTCGGCGGAGCCTTTATCTGCGGGGACGGGGAACTGGGGCAGGTGATAGGGCGGCGCGAACTGGATCTCGACTTCGCACTGTGCGGCGATCTTGACCGTGTTCTCCAGTGCGTCGGGGAGCTCCCGGTAGAGTTCCCGCATCTCCTGGGGAGAGCGCATGTAGTAGGAAGGGTCACTCATCCGCATCCGTTTAGGCTCGTTAACGGTCTTGCCGGTGCCGATGCACAACAGCACGTCGTGGGCGTTGGCCTGCTCGCGCCGGGTGTAGTGGATGTCGTTGGTGGCGACCAGCGGGACGTCCAGCTCGCGGGCCAGTTCCACCATCCGGCGGTAGACTGCATCGAATTCGGGGAGCTCGTGACTCTGGAGCTCCAGGTAGAAGCGCCCGGGGAAGTGTTCCTGGTACCAGCGGATGGCTGCGCGGGCTTGCTCCTCGCGGCCTTCGCGCAGCAGGCGCGGGACCTCGCCGGCGGCGCAGGCGCTGAGGGCGATGAGGCCCTCGCCGTATTGGGCCAGCACTTCGCGGTCAACACGCGGCTTGTAGTAAAACCCTTCCAGTTGGGCGATGCTCGCCAGTTTGAGGAGATTTTGGTAGCCGGTCTGATTCTGCGCCAGCAGGACGAGGTGATAGGGTTTGCCGTCGTGTTGGTTGCGGCTCAAGCGGGATTTGGGGGCTACGTAAGTTTCGACGCCGATGATCGGCTTGACGCCGGCAGCGTGGCAGGCTTTGTAGAACTCCACCACGCCGAACATCGTGCCGTGGTCGGTGATGGCGAGCGCGTCCATGCCGAGCTCGGCGGCGCGTTCCGCCAGAGCTCGTGGGCTGCTCAAGCCATCTAAGAGCGAATATTCCGTGTGCGTGTGTAGATGCACAAAATCCGACATTCAAATCTCCCAACGTTATAATATCTTATCAATGGCTCCCCTGAAAAAAGGTCATTCTCACCACAGAGACACAGAGGACACGGAGAAGAGGAGGAAAATTTGATGTTTGGTTTAAGAAAATTACACTTTACACATCAAAAAGTTAATTTTTTCAAGGTCAAGTTTAAATTCT